>JAUZOX010000239.1 GCA_030706265.1 Bacteroidota bacterium
AAGGATCATATCTGCCTTGTCGGAGTTGAGATCATCCGGATTGGCTTCGAGGGTGATCTCTGCATCCGCTTCGATAAGATAATGTTGGTTTATAGCTTCGAATATGCTGTTCAGCTCGTGTTCATCCAATAGGGAAGGGGTGCCACCTCCCAGATAAATGGTTTTAAGCGTCTCGCCTTCAAGATATCCGGAGGCAATCTGAAGTTCACTTGCGATGGCTTCTACCGTTTTTGTCCTGTTGCGCAGCGAAGCAACAGAGTAAAAATTGCAATAATGGCATTTCTGTTTGCAAAAGGGGATATGGATATATAGACCTGCCACAGTTGCTTATTTTCTTAAGATTATCCGAAAAGTTGTTCCCTTGTCGAGGGTGGATGATTTTACAAAGATCTTACCCGAATGATAATTGGTGATGATCCTATCGGAGAGGGAGAGCCCCAGACCCCAACCCCTTTGTTTACTGGTATAGCCGGGGTTAAAAATGGTCTTAAACCTTGATTTTGGAATGCCTTTGCCCGTGTCGGAGACATCGATGATTACACTCTTGTCTTCTTCTGTGATGTTGATGGTGATTGAGCCTTTCCCTGCCATGGCATCAACTGCATTTCTGCATAGGTTCTCAATGACCCATTCGAACAGTTGTTGGTTGATAGGTGCAAAGATCTGGACTTCACGGGGCGTGAGGATATAGTAGTGGACGTTTTGGGATGTGCGGGTCTTTAAATAATCGATGGTATTGTAAATGATTTCGGTGATATTGTTTTTTGCCAGTGCAGCTGACGAACCGATCTTAGAAAATCGCTCTGCCACAGTTTGCAACCGGTCGACATCTTTTTCCATCTCTATAATCGTCTCTTCCTGAATTTTGTGTTGCATCTTCAGCAATTCAACCCATGCCATCAGAGAGGATAAGGGCGTGCCCAGCTGGTGAGCGGTTTCCTTGGCAAGTCCGACCCATACCTGGTTTTGTTCTGCATTACGGGCAACACTGAAAAGGAAGTAGGCCACTACCAAAAACACGCCCATGATAATAAACATGGCTATGGGATAATAGCGCAATTGCGTCAACAACCAGGAATCCTTATAAAAAACATATTGTTTCCCGCTATTGATTTCAATGGGTATGGGTTCGTTTTCGGCACTCATCTCCCTGATCAGTTGTTGCTGATATTTAGGTTCGTTGATGTGGGCCGTTGAGATGTTGCCGGTCTCGATGACTCGTTGTTTGCTATAGTCCGTGATGATTACAGGCACGGATGCCGAATTCTTTGCAATTTCAGAGAAGAAACCACGGGCCAGGTCGTTCAGGTTGTCTTTTAAATCGGTAAACAACTTGGATTCCTTATAATAAAGATAATCGTTGCGATTGATCCACCAATTGACGACAATGGGGGAGTTGACCGTGAATTCTTTCAATAAATCACCTTCCAGTTTTTTGGTGCCGGGTTTCAGGTTAATATTTTTAAAGTATTTGATATTATTGTATTCGTCTGTTTGGATGACCGGGATGGTAGTATTCTGGGAGATGATTTCAATGTTGTAGTTAAGATCGGTTTCGTTGATATTGGGATCGTTCATTTTTCTGAAAGCAATAGCAAGGGTTGAAACCTGCTTTCGCTCTTCTATCTGTATTTTCCTGAAAAAGGTTTCGGTCAAAATGATCAACCTGGCACGTTCCTGTACGGCTCCCGCCCAGGTTTTTATCTTTTGTCTTTCATCACTCGCTATCTTTCGTACAAGTATGTTGGTAAAGAAAATAGAAGCACAAACGATGCATACTGCCATTATAAACAGCACCCATTTCCAGTTTCTTTTTTTCGTGTAAATATTCAAAGTAGTTTATTAGTTAAAAGAATGAAGATAAATAAGTCAGACTTCAAAATTAATGCATTTTATCGTGATACCGTTTAACTCTTTTATAAAAGAACAGGTGTTGCAACCGTCCGGGCACAGAATGGCAGACGGTTTGGACTTGGTAGCTGAATAGATTATGATCCATTGCGATACGCTCATTTAGGTTGCTTTGAGATGCACGCTTTACCATTCCTGGTGCAAGTTTAGGCGATAGCATATTTGGTTCAAGTTTAGGCGATAGCCGTAACTTGGACCAAATATGCGGTTAATGACTTTAATAAGGATTGGGGATTAGGAGATTGCGGGTCGACCCCGCAATGACGTAAGGGGTGCGGCGGTAACCCAGACAAAAATTAGACTTAGTTTGCAATTGATAAAAAAGTGGAAAACATCTACCATACATGGTCCAAGTTACGGCTTGCGCCTAAACTTGAACCATGTATAGCATGAAGTATGGAACTCGCACATCAAATTTTATACGATAATAATTTGATTAAATAGGTCGTATAGCGCTCGCATGCATGTCCGGTTCATCGTTGTTTGTGTTTTCAAAACATGCTCGTTTCATCCGTAAATAATAATTTGTATTAAAGTGGTCGGATGGAACTCGCATGGAAGATTTTTATACGGTTATTATTTTATGAATTGGTCGTATAGAACTCGCATAAATGCTCGGTTCATCGGTGTTTGTGATCTTCGATCATGCTCGGTTCATAAAAGAACGAGGCTGCCTTAGATGTCAGGGCAGCCTTCTATTATTTGAATGCGCAAGTGATTTGTTGGGATACGCATTGAGGTTAAACAGAAGTGTTCCAAACTTTGATGGTACACCGTTATATTGACTGTATTAGTCTTCCTGATTGGACATCCACTGAAAATTATACAGCCCTTCCAGCAGTCGTTGTTGCTTTTCTTCAGGACTTAACCCTTCATAAGCATCCTTTTCCTGCTGCAGCTTCTTTTGTTTTTCTTCTTCCATCATACGGATTTCTTTCAGGAAAGTTTCTTCCACATGTTTCAACAGAAAATCATTGGCTACATTGGGAAAAAGCTCAAGCAGCAGTTCCTCTTTTTCATTGTTGGCCAGTTTTATTCCCCTTGCTTCATCAATGAATGGATTGGATTGTTTTTTGTGAGCATGGGTGTCGTAAGGGACCTCTTCACGAACCCCGGCAATCTGCAACCTGAATTCGGGATCTACCGGAAAAGGTGTTTTGCCATAACTGCCCTTGACCAGATTCACAAACTGAATACTCTTGGTGGTGTATTTCGGAGCGCCTTTGTTTTCGTCTATTGCACAGTTTACCGCTTGCGCCCCGACAATCTGGCTTGTAGGGGTTACCAATGGGGTAAGTCCCGCTGCCAGGCGCACAGATGGAATGAGTTCAAGCGTACGGGGAAGCAGGTGTTCCAGCTTTAACTGTTTCAGCTGCGCAAGCATATTGGTGTACATTCCCCCGGGAATCTCAGCATTTTTTACTTTAAGATCCGGCTCCGGTAAATTGAAATAATGCTCTATCTTCTGACAGATATCGATCAGTTCGTTCTCCTGATTCGTTTTGGCGTATTCAATCGCATTGTCAAACAATGAGTCAATTTCTTCAGGGAGCTTGTCTTTGGTGATATCAAAATCGAGCGGCTTTAATCCTGTGGTGTCGTACGCTTTTAATTCCTCACGGATTGTCTTTAATTCATGATTGATGGAGACGACTGCGTCAAGATCGACCCCCGTTGATATGTCGAGTTTATCACAAAAGAGCTGAATGATTTCGAATGGTGGAGCTGCGGGTCCGCCGCCAAAGTTGAGGATAGAGGTGTCAACGATATCACAGCCATTCATGATCGCCATTAACACGGAGGCCGTTCCATAACCGGGAGTGCAATGGGTATGGAAATCGATCGGGATAGATAGTTCCTGCTTTAAGAGCGAAACCAGTTTCCCTGATTTGCCGGGAGGGATGAGTCCGGCCATATCTTTAATGGTAATCATGTCGGCTCCTGCAGCTTCAAGATTTTTGGCCAACTCAAGAAAATAATTCTCCGTAAATATTTTCCGGGGTAAAGGTTTTCCTTTGAAAAAAGCCTTTATCCGATCCTTTGTAGAGAATTTGGGATCTACGGTATAGCAAATGGCGCAATCTGCAATGCCTCCATTTTCTTTCACAAAACGGATAGTCGATTTTACATTGTTGACATCATTCAGGGCATCAAAAATGCGCATGATCCCGATGCCTGATTTGATGGCATTCCGGTTAAAACCTTCAATAACATCATCCGGATAAGGGTTATATCCAAAAAGGTTGCGTCCGCGCGATAATGCCGTAAGCTTGGATACATCGCCGATGGCCGCTTTTATGGTTTCAAGCCTTTCCCAGGGATCTTCGTTGAGAAAGCGCATGATCGAATCGGGTACGGCACCGCCCCATACTTCCATGGCGTAAAAACCGGCTTTCTGGTAATAAGGTAATACCCGGTTAACCTGATCTTGCGACATCCGGGTTGCAAACAACGATTGCTGGCCATCTCTCAATGTGAGATCTCTGATTAATATCCGACGCTTCATGGGCATGGCAGTTTTATTTATGTGCTGTGTTTTAACAATATACTTTTTGAAAAAACAAGCATATAAAATATTTGTTTAAATAATAAAAATTATCTGATTTTATGAATCAAAGTTAATAAATAATGGCTCCGGTTGATAATCTGGCTATTGAATTTTCAATATCGCTTGTTGAGCAGTACCTGTAATATTATGATGATAGGAGATGGTGACTCTTTAGAAATGTGATGCATTAATCAATACAAATTATCTAACTTTGCCTTTGGCTTTTTAAACCGGACCGGGCTTGTTCTCAGGTTATCTGCAATGAAGCGATCCGGCTTGCCGCCTCAGTCAAAATTCAATGTAAAATTATTCACTGAAAAATTATGGAAAATAAAAAAATCCCTCTTTATCTGCCGATCGTATTGGCTGTGGTGTTGGTTGTGGGGATGTTCCTGGGTATCAAATTATCGAATAACCAAACACTGGGTCTCCTTCAGTCAAATAGGTCGGGAAATAAGATAGATAATCTGA
>JAUZOX010000024.1 GCA_030706265.1 Bacteroidota bacterium
CAAAAACATAAGTCTCTATAAAACGAGCGTGTTTGAAAACACAAACACCGATGAAAATCTTTTATGCGAGCTTCATAAGACCTGTTTAATCAACTTATTTCCGAATGAAATCTCCTATGATTGTTTTTAATCCGGGTTACCGCTGCGCCCGTACGTCATTTCTGGCTTGACCCCAATCTCCTAATCCCCAATTCTTATAAAATTCCTTAATCCCATATTTAGTCCAAGTTACGGCTATCGCCTAAATTTGAACCAAATATGCTTACGCCTAAACTTGGACCAAGAATGGTATGGCGGTTGGCTATTGGCTGTTGGTTTTACGCTATTAAGTAACCATCCCCAAGCTTTATCAAAAAATGCTTTTATAGTTTGGTGTGGGGTGACTAAACATTGATCCTAAACAGGCTATTCTCTGCGATTTACACGCGGGTGGCCACGAGGACCACCCCTACAGGATGTCGTTCGCTGCATTCAATATGACTTGGTTAATCAAATTATTTTCGGATGACTTCAGCTGTTACTTCGACGAGTTATTCAGCTGTGAACTTCATTTGTTCCTTTTTGCAAATGAGCTGTATGGCCCACTTTCCTGATTGGGCTGCAGGGGGAATTCCTCCGCCGGGTGAGAGCCATTGTCCGCACATGTAAAAGTTATTGAGTTTTGGCAATGTCATTCCGATGTTTTTAGTTAAGTTTTGGTTGGTCGGTAAAAAGCCCTCGTAAGATCCTTTCCAAACTCCGGTATACCTGACACCTGTTTTAGGGGTGGCTATATCTATCACTTCAAGGTACTGGTCTACCTCGGGAAATTGTTTTTTGAGAATGGCAACTGCATCTTTCTCAATTTGTTTCTTTTCAGTTAAATACTCCTCACCGGACAAATCCTTCCACAGTTCCCATGGGCTTTCGAAACGCAGAATGATGACTGTTTTTTCTCTGGGGGCCATTGTGGTGTCAAAGGAATAGTTCATCAGGGTGTATCCTTTTTCAAGGGACGTCCTGCCGATTGACATCCCTTTGGCTAGAAACAACTGATTGGCTACAGTGCTCTTTATTTTTTTGTTAATGCCAAAAGAGACTTGAACAAATGGAGTGAAAAGGGGCCAGCTTGTATATGCTTCCTTAATTTGTTCGGTTTGATATTTTCCATCGAGCATCTTAAAAATGGTGGTATATCCGTCAGCGGCACTGATTACATAATCGGCATCGATTCGTGTGCCATTTGAAAGGATTATTCCAGTTGCCTTGTCGTTTGATACGATGATTTTATCTGCTTTATTCACCAGTGATAACTTTCCTCCCAGAGCTTTATATTTTTCGGACATTCTGATTGTCAGGGGTAGCGATCCACCCACAAGATAACCTGCATTGTTTTGGTCAAACCAACTGAGCATCATTAAAAATGCAATTACAGAGAAATCACTTTGACCGTATAAAGCATCGAGAAAATAGATAAGTCGTCTATTTTTAAAGTTTAAAATTTCAATATAATCGTGAACCGTCTTAGTCTTGTATCTTAGGAATAACGGAATAACCGGCATAATCTTTATGTACATATTTAATGAATCGACCCAGGATCTCATCCCCGGAGGATTTGAACTGGTCTCAAGTATCGATATCTTTTTCATCTCATTGCACATCCGGTTAATGGAAATACTATCTTCAGGGGCCATTTCTAAAAGGTAGTTCTTCCAACGGTCTATGTTTGTATAGATGATGAATTCATCACCATTTTCGTCGACAACCTTAGTGTGGATTTCCTGGTCGATAATTTTAACGCCATCGTTAATCACATTGGTTTCTTTCCATATTTGATGATATGGCCCCCTGGCTGTTCCAACCAGCCAATGCAAACAATGATCAAAACGGTATCCCTTTCTGTCCCATGCTGTACACTGCCCACCCGGGAGATTATTCATCTCTATAATCTCAGTGTCAAATCCATTTCTTTGACTATAGATGCCGGCTGAGAGTCCTGCGATACCACCTCCGATAATAACAATCCGCTTACTCATCTTTTTTTGATTTTTGAATTTTATTAAAGTTTTTCAGATATAAAGCTTCAACTTTACTCCGGGCCCATGGTGTCTTGCGTAGAAATTTCAGGCTTGAAGATATACTGGGATTGGTTCTGAAACAACGAATGGGGATGAGGTCTCCCAGCATATCCCATCCGAAATAAACAGTTAAATCATTCAGCATCGTTTCCAGTGTGATACCGTGTAGGGGATTGTTAGGCTGTTGTGGGTCCATGAAACAAAAAAAGTGTGAAAATGATTATATAAAAATACAATATTTGAACTTTTGTTCAAAAATGAATAACAAATTGACGAGTATGTTTATAGGTGAGGACAGAACTTGGCCTCATGGATTTCGAAAGCCTGTAATTGTTATTCCATAGAGACACAATGTTTTATGTTTCTATGGAATAACAAATCGAAATTATTGGTCGTAACTGTGATAAAAGGGATGAAATGGTTTAGCCACCAGGGTTGCGGGCCCAAACCACTTTGTGAGCAGCAGAGGCCATACTTCGTTCAGTGGCAGGATGGTAAACTTCCCGGTTATATGCTGAACCTCGTCAGCCTTGATTTGCGTTTCGGGAGCGCTACCTTTGTTGCCAAGACCTGAAATGAGTGCATTGTGGTTCAACACGATTCCATCGGTTGTATTCTCGACCGCAATATCCATCGGATTGCCGGCCAGAGCCAGTCCCTTTCCTGTGGCTCCGGATAAGATGGCAATTTCCACATTACGACGGTTTCCCTGAAAGTGAAGATCACCGCTATTGAGGTGGTAGCTGCCAAATTCGTTCAATTCGTCCTTTCCGGGATATCCGGCATAGGGACCTTGTCCTAGCCATCTGAATTCGGATAGTTTGCCAGGCGCAAGAAATGAAAGACCAGCTTCAAGAAAATAGCCTTTGGCTTTGACAGGAGTGAAGTCGTAACTTACTTCAAGTTCGCCATGGCTTTTAATCAAAAGAGAAATCTCCCCGGTGATAAACTGATCCGGATTGCCATTGGCCGTGTACTTGCCTCTTACATGTACAGCCACTCCCTCTGCTGTTTTGTTGACTTCGGCTTGTTGCAATTCGGGATGTTTGAGGAAGGACCCCTTCCAGATATTGTCCTTTTGGGCGCGGAGCTCTTCTGCCATAGTGAATTTGCGTCCGACATGGGGAAAGATTCCCGATACAATGATCTGTCCGTCCCGGTTTAGAATTTGAATATCGCCATTGTTTTGGTTTAAGTGCAATTCATAATGGTCATTGATAACGCGTGTAATTTTTCCATCCTCAACTATTTTTGGCTCTCCTGTAACAGGTAAACCGGCCAAAAGTGCAGCAGCTCTGTAGCCTCCCTTTTCGGGGTCGAGCTTAATTGCCCGTTCATAGATAGAATGTCCGTCTTTGTCTGTACACTTAGTCTTTAACGTATAGACCGTGTTCCACAAGTCGGTTGGAAGGTTTACCGGAATGGTTACTTGTTCCACCTGGTGTGGTTTCGCCGCGAGTTGGACTGTCCCTTTCCCGATAGGTTTGTCATTTGCATTGAGGGTCCATTGTAGACTGAAGTCCTTCAGACTTTGGAAGTCAAAACGGTTTTCGAGATGCAGAAGGAGGTCTTGTTTTCCCGAATGAACCATTGCACTTCTTTCTGCAATCTGAATAGGTGAATATACTTTTCGTACCTGCCAGTAATCGACCTGAGGAGTGCGGTCGGAATAAACGATGCCATCGACACCTGCAGTGGTGTTGGTATCATAATAATGGAACTGATCAGTCCATACCGTTTTGGTCGGGGTATTTGGGTCAACCGGTTTGTCCGATTTGGTGAGGAGCCCCTGATCCTGAAACATCCATACTGCCCCACCAGCAATACGGGGGCTCTTCTGCATGATGGCCCATTCGTCCTGTACCCGGTCTGTTGCCAGACCTAAAGCATGAGCATATTCTGTGAAGATAATGGGGCGTTTTAAGAGGCTGGCATATTTATACAGGGTCTTTGCAACGGGGTAATGAGAAGCATAGACGTCCATAAATGAGGGGGCATCCATGAACTCCTGCAGGTTTTTTTCAAAATAAGATCCCATCGTCGGGAAACAAATCGGGCGGGAGGGATCGAGTTCTTTCACCCTTTTACCCGTGTTGAGGGGAAGGTCAAGCAGGGTGGGGTTTTCATTTCCCACGCTCCATATGATGACTGAGGGGTGGTTCTTGTCACGCATCACGGTGGCGCGGGCCCGGGTGTACAACACCTCCTGGTATGAGGGATCAGTCAGGTTTTTGTCGCCATAACCAAAGGGAACCTCACACAATACATAAATCCCCATTTCGTCACACATTTCAATAAAATGAGGGTGTGGGGGATAATGGGAAGTACGGATGAAGTTGATGTTTGCATTGCGGATCATGGTTAGATCACGACGAATGAGCTCATCTGAAGCCACGCGGCCTTCCAATGGCCATAAGTCGTGGTGATCCACACCATGAAGTTTGATGGGAACCCCGTTGAGTTTGAGTATTCCATCCGATATCGTGACTTGCCTCAGGCCTATTTTGGCCGTGTACACTTGCACCGGCTTAACCCCATCTATCAGTGTCAGCTCAAGACGATAAAGGGAAGGTGTCTCAGCTGTCCAAAGCGCAGGATTGGTTACGGTCAGATTTGTAGTGCCATGCGCATCCTTGTCCAGAGGAAGCCGGAATGTCTGAACGGGCTGCCCGGCGGGTGAAATCAAACGACCGGACACCGTGGCACTCCGTGTTGCAGCGACATCTAATTTTACCTTAGCCGTACCGTCAGGGGCAAGCTCAGTTTGAACCGTATAGTCTGTAAAATGATTTACCGGCAGGGCAAAGAGTGTGACTTCGCGATAAATGCCTGAAAGTGCCCAGCAGTCGTTGGTGTCGAAATCCCATCCTTTACAACGGGTTGTGACGCGGACTGCTATTGTGTTGATCTTGCCGGCTGGTAAAAGCGCATCTGTCACATCAAAGGTTGAAGGATTGTAGCTGCTGGCCCATTTTCCAACTTCTTTGCCATTGATCCAAATTGTCATTCCATAAAGTACACCGTCAAATCTTAAAAATATGCGATCCCCTTTCCATGTCGCGGGCGTGAGGAAGGTATGTCTGTAAAGACCTGTCCCTTCGTCTACCTTTCCATACTGTTTTGGTGCAAAACCATGCAATTCCCAATGGCCCGGAACGGGAATGGACTTCCAACGATTGACATCGAATGAGGGTTGAAAAAAGGTGCTGTCGGTACCTGTATTTGAGGAATGAATATATTTGAATTTCCAATTTCCATTGAGTGATAGAGAGTTATTGCCTTTGAATACCGGTAACACATCCACTGGCTTGCCGGAGAATGCCCTGAACGTTTGTGTACTGAGAATAAAAATCAGAAAATAAAATGCGTAACGAATTCTGTTCATAATTGAATTGTTTGATGGTCACACTTTTTTGCAAATAAATCCGAATTAGGTTTTTAAATTAAATGCCTATCCCTTTCGTCGTAAAAGACTGAAAGGGACAGAGGCATCAATTCAATGAGTTGTGTTCTAAATATTGCGTGCTTATAAATTCATTTTGAAATCATAGTTTCCAGAGCCAATCAGGTAGTAAGCCCTGCCGTCTGCTATTTTTACAAATTTGATTTCTTTGATTCCCTGGATTGGTTTGCCGCCTTCAGTAATGGATGAAATCTTTAAAGTAGGAAATTCAATTATGGCTGTGGTATTGACAGGGATCTCCACTTTCATGGTAAAGATATCGTTTTCTTTTTTCCATTCGTCGCTAATTAGTCCATAAGGTGATTGGTGTGAGGTGTTTACAAAATTCAGGTCACCTGTCAACAGCGGCCTCATGATGATGTGTTTAAAGCCCGGTTGTTCCGGATCGCCCTTTATACCACCCAGGTTTTCATAATACCATATGATCAGATCTCCCAGCAACATGACGTGGTTGCCTGAATTCATAGCCGGGTCGGCTGTATTGCCATTCCAAAGCTCCCAGATAGTGGTAGCGCCCTGTGATGCCATATAACCCCAACTTGGGTAGTCGGTATTGGTCACAAGTTTGTAGGCTAAATCCGGACGTCCATATTGGGTTAGCATTCTCATGATCCATTGGGCACCAACCAAACCGGTACTGATATGGCCATTGAAATCTTTTTCGGTCTTTTCAACAATATTGTCAAAGACACCCTGTTTGTTTTCATCCGGGACCAATCCGTAAGCCAACGAAAGCAGGTTAGCAGTTGCCGTGTTGTTTGCATATTGCTTTAAAGCCGGATTATAAAACTTATCGTTGTAGGCCTTATAAATGGTTGATGCCAGATCACGGTATTCATTTGCGTCTTCAGGTTTATTCAGCAGTTTTGCAAATCGTTGCATCAAAGTCAGCAAGTTATAATAATACGTCGTGCTCAATACTTCACCGCTTGTTTTACGAGAGGGGTCTGCAGAGTGAATCAGCTGGGGTGATTCGGGTGGCATACACCAGTCTCCGTAAGTGTCTTTTATCAGAATGCCATTTTTGAGATACTTGTCTTTCATGTACATGATCCATTTTCTAAATGAATCATAATGGTTTCGGATAGGGTCCAGGTTTGCATATTGGTCATATACCATATTGGAGATGATCAGATAAGCTGCCGGCCATGTGACATTGTCGGAATATATGGGCCAGTATGAGGGGGCAACATCAGGTACACTTCCATCGTCACGTTGTGCATCGTCAATGTCCTGCATCCATTTGGTATAGAGGTTGCCATTGTTGAAGATGAAACTTTCACCTTTCGAACCCGTGGCGCGATCACCCAGCCAACCCTGACGTTCATCTCTTTGCGGGCAGTCGGTAGGCATGCTTCTGTAGTTTCCACGAATTCCCCAGTAAGCGTTTTTGTAAATGGTGTTGATCGTTTTATTCGAAGATACAAAGGTCCCTGTGGTTTGCATATCATCGTAAACTACACGGCCATCCAGAACTGAAAGATCCGGCTTTCCGGGATATCCTTTGACCTCAACAAATCGAAAACCATGATATGTGAATCGGGGTTCAAATACTTCTTCGCCTGTCCCTTTGAGTGTATATTTATCGGTCACTTTGGCACTTCGAATGTTTGCCAGGTAGAGCTGCCCATCAGGTTGCAGCGTTTCGGCAAACCTCAGGGAAACGGTGGTTCCTTTGGGCCCCTTGACCCGTAACCTTGTCCAGCCGACCATATTCTGCCCCATATCAAAGATGAAGACCCCCGGTGTCAATTCCTTAACCGACACGGGTTTCAAGGTCTCTTTAACCTTGATGGGCTCGGTCATCTGAGCGCACAGTTTCGGGCTTCCGGGTTCGACCAGTTCGGCACTGAGCCAATTC
This sequence comes from Bacteroidota bacterium, assembly GCA_030706265.1. Taxonomy (GTDB): domain Bacteria; phylum Bacteroidota; class Bacteroidia; order Bacteroidales; family Cfx3-03; genus Cfx3-03. The sequence goes on from JAUZOX010000024.1 coordinate 7,382, forward strand.
GAGTCGTTAAATCCCGGCTTATTCCATCCCTGTATTTCTTTTGTCGCATCATATTCTTCACCGTCGTATTCATTGTTAGCGATGATCGGGCCGTCGGTTGTGATCTTCCATGATTGGTCACTTGAAATGGTTTCGGTGGTTCCGTCAGTATATTCCAGCGCCAGCTGTACAATGGCTTTGGGGAAGCCATATCTTTTCATTTTGGTTGGCACCGTTGATCTTGGTGCAAAAAAGCGACCGTTACCAAGCAATATTCCCACCGCATTTTTCCCGGGTTGTATCTGTCGGGTGATGTCAAAAGTCATATAATAAGCCCGCTTGTTGTATTCCGAAAGGGCGGGGGCAAGCACCTGATCACCGATCTTTTGTCCATTGACTGAAAGTTCAAACAGACCCAAACCACAGACGTAGGCTGTGGCCCTTTTTACTTTTTTTACTGCTGAAAATTCTTTCCGGACCATCCTTGCTGAGAGTCTGGTGAACTCCGAATTGATATCGTCAGCACCCATGGCCTTGTCCAGACCGATCCATTTTCCTTTCCAATCTGCTGCATTAAGTAAACCCATTGTCCATGATGCAGGCTTACTCCAGGATGATTCAATTCCGTTTTTGTCCCAAACCTTGACTTTCCAGTAACAGGCCTTTCCTGAAGTCAACGCAAGACCGCTATAAGCGATATTCAGACTTGCCGGGGACTCCACCTTTTTTGAGTCCCATAGATCTCCGATATTGGCATTGAGTTTGTTCAGGGAGCTTGCGACGAGAATATGGTAAGCTGTTTGAATCTGGTTGCGTTGTTTGGATGTTGAAATCCAGCTTAATTGTGGATTCAGTACATCAATCCCCAAGGGTTCTGACATTCGCTCGCAAAGAAGTTGCTGAGGAAGAATGGAAATGGCAGGGGAACTTTTTTGTCCAGATGCTGTTGTGGAGAACAGGAGTAAGATGAAACAGCATAACAAATCAAAACATAGTAAAAGTCTTTTTTTCATACGTAAATAATTTGTAATAAATAGGTCGTATGGAACTCGCATTGATAATTTTCATCGGTGTATTTGATTTATAAACATGCTCGTTCCCTCATTGTATAATTTAAAAATAAGAGTTTCGTGAAACAGGTTTGAAAGATTCATTCTTGTGTTTGAATCTTTCAAACCTATCCGGTCAACTTGATGATTTCTATTTACGCTGTAACGCAAACATTAGAAACTTCTAGACCATGAACACTTTTCGGAGTTCTTCGATTTGGTTGTTGTTGATAGGAACCAGCTGACCAAGTGGGGCTGCCAGTACGAGTGATTTAGCACTGAATTCGGCTACCTCGAGCTTATCGAAAGCTTGCAGTAGTTTATCTCCGGTTACCAGAACGGAATCATTCTGAACTATGATAGCCGGTGTTTTGGATAATACCTTCGGAATGATATTTTCACTTTCAAACTGTGAACCATAAGCAAGAATGGGTAAGTCTTGCAGGAATATCCAGCTTTCAGGGATGGTGCGTACATCAAATTTGATATTTCCAATACCAAAAGCCATCAAGTATGGTGGTTGGGTGATGATGATGGAGTTGATGTGAGGATTCTGTTCGTATATCTTCTGATGCAGCAACACAGCCCGGCTCGGAATCTTACCCGGTTCACGTTTACCGTCCTTGATTTGGACAACATCTTCCAGCTGGATGTTCCAACGCGACAATCGGGTCGGTGTAATTAAAAAATCATTATCTCTCCACCTGACAGAAACGGTTCCGTATGAGCTGATCATCAATCCCTGGCGACAAGCCCTGCGGACGATGTTACAGATTTCGGCCCTTTTTTCTTTTTCATCCGAGGGATAAGTGACAACATCCTGCTCGGGAATGAGTCCCGGTACCTGAGATTCGTACGCGTCTATTTGCTGATCAGTAAGATAATTCGTATTGCCCAGCGCTTTGCTGTATAAAATTGCTCTTGCACAGAATTCAAAAGTTTCAAACCTATCATAAGCATCGTTTAAATCAGAACCACCCAAGACAGTTCCATGGTTTTCCATGATGATGGCTTTAAAGCCTTTCTTAAACTCTGCAGCGATTTTCTCACCAAGGGCCTTGCTGCCCGGTAATTCATATTCGGCATAACCAATGGATCCACAGATGTTCTTGGCCTGAGTGATCACGTTTGTGTTTGGAATCTGCCTGACGATACTGAATGAAACCAATGCAGGCGGATGGGCATGAATGATAGCTTTCAAGTCAGGCCTGCTTTCGTAGATGGCCTTGTGAAAGGGGTATTCGGAAGAGGGTTTGTGCTTTCCGATGATAGTACCGTCTTTCTTTACGCAAATAATGTCTGCAGCGGTCAGTGTTCCCTTGTCGATTGCCGAAGGAGTAATCCAGATGTCACCATCCTCATCGATAATGGAAATATTCCCACCGGTGGTGGTGGTCATTCCTCTTCGGTAAATTCTGCTGATTATTAATGTGATTTGATCACTGGGGTGCATCAGTGCACAATTTAATATTTCATCCATCCTATTAAGATTTTGATTGATAATGATTCTGTCATAAAGCCATATAAAAAACAAACATTTTTCCCTTTCGGAATTCTAACCAAGTAACGGGATGTCATTGATATCATGGTAAAACCGGAACTTTTTAAAATGAATATAATACTTTCATCCTCCGGCATTGATAAAATGGCGGAGGCATGAAAGTATTATAACAAAATATACTGCAACTTGATTAATGCCGAAGGCATGACAGTATCAATAAAAAGTATTCCAACAACAAATAAAACCAGAACCGGGATAAATGCTAAAAAATTACCCTCTGTTCATATTCATGTTTTAATAAGTTATCTCATTTAGTCCCAGATCAATTTGTGGAAGCTCTTTTTTGAAAGCCTCCCTGCCAATCACCAGTGCAGCGCCCAAAGCCGTTGCGTTGCTTATATCAGATGTGTAGACCTTTTTATCCGGAAAACGATCGGCAATCAACCTTACATACAAATCATTATTCGTAAATCCACCCGAAATATATAATGCCTTCGTATCCTTTTCCTTTGTCTCAATTAGCTCAATTGCCTTACAGCTAAGGTCAACCAGGTCAATCATCAACTGATGATATGCTTCATCAAAATTAGCGAAAATTGATAAGTCGACAGTCACATCGACATAATTTTCAGGAACACCATCCTTAAAGAATACGCGTGATCCCTTGTTCTTTTCATCTAACTTTTTGAGCAGCAACTTGTCCGTCTTGACCGATTGGTAAGCTTTTTTGGAAACTTTAAAATGTTCGGCCAACCGGTTTGCATTTTCCTCGTGGATAAATCCGAGGAAAAGCCTGGACGACTTGACCTGTTTTTGTTCCGAACTCAGGTAACAAAGGGTGTCGTTGACCAACTGGTGTTGCGTCAGGGGTTCAGCATTATATGGGTTCATGAAAACGCACCAGGTTCCGGTGGAGATGAGAATGAACTTTTCAGTACTGCTCATCAGATATGGAACTATGGACGAGGAGCTGTCGTGTATACCAATTCCTACCGGAACTTCTTTGCCGGCAATGGTGACTTCCTTCAATAGCGTGTTCGGAGAAGGCGCAGGCAGGGTAATCTGCTCATCCTTCAGCCATTGGTGATAAGTCTGTTTGTCAAAATTCCACATTGCCGTGTGACAGCCGATGGAAGTATATTCCGATGTCACCTCCCCGGTAAACAACAAACTAAGATATTGGGGAAAATGAACGATGTGTTTTACCTTTTTGAATACTTCGGGCTTTTTCTTCTTTAGCCAAAGAATTTGCAAACCTGAGTTCAACATCTCAAGAGCCGGCGAAGCCGTGATCCTGCTAAACTCACCCACACCGCCATACCTGTCATAAAAGCCGTTGAGGACATCCACGGGCATCGGTTTCAGGTAATTGTAAACCGGGGTGAGCCGCTTTTTAGCCTCATCAAGATACATCAGGGTAGCCCCATAGGTGGCGAAATTTACAGCCGCGAGATGATATTTTCCGGTGCTGAGAATAGATGACAGGGTGTCTGTCATCCATTTCTCAATCACTTCAATGTTATCACACGCATAATCATCGTCATCAGTGATCTCGTCAAACCTCTTGTCTTCTTCTAAAACAACATGATAATCTGTGTCGAATAACAAGATTTTCTTGTTCGATTTGCCGATGTCAAAGACAGCAATTACTTCTTTCTGCATGGTCATTATTATCGTTTCAGTGAAACTTCGGCTTCGTATTTTTCTATTGATGCAACATAATCTTCTCCAACGGGAACATTATTGATCAGGCAATAATAGTCGTATACGGCTCCAAATGGTTTGGTCTTCATCAATTCAAGGGTTGACAACCGTTTGAAATAGTTACCCGACTCTTCAGCGGCTTTCAGCATGTCAAAAGGTTCGAGCAGTGCGCAAAGGAACGCCTGCTGTGCAGCTCTGGTTCCGATTACATATGCACCGATCCGGTTGAGTGAAGCATCAAAGTAATCAAGCGCCACATTTACGCGGTCAATGGCTTTGGCACGTACGATTTCCTGTGCAATCGAAAGCATTTCATCGTTCAGGATTACGACATGGTCACTATCCCAACGAACACCACGGCTGACGTGCAACAGGATTTCATCCAGGTACAACAGGATGGATGGAATTTTATCCGCAATCTGTTCGGTCGGATGGAAGTGCCCGTTATCCAATGTAAGCAACGTCTTATTCTTGATGGCATAGCCCATATAGAACTCATGAGATCCCACAACCATTGCTTCTGAACCAATTCCGAAAAGTTTACATTCAACAGAATCTTTCAGATACTCTTTTGGATAAGAAATACTGAAGATTTCATCGAGCGATTCTTTCAATAAAGCCCTGTAAGTGTAACGGTCGACAGGATGATCTTTTGAACCGTCAGGGATCCAGATGTTGTTAACACAGGGGGTTCCAAGCTGTTTTCCCATCTCGGCACCAATCAAACGGCAACGTTTGACGTGCTCGATCCAGAATCTGCGTATTTTCTCATCTTTACTGGCAAGAGTATATCCGTCATTTGATAAAGGATGTGAGAAACAAGTGGGGTTGAAGTCAAGGCCGATACCCAGTTTCTTAGCCCAGTCAATCCAGCTTTGGAAATGTTTTACTTCAATCTGATCGCGATCGACTTTCTCCCCATTGAAATCACCATAGATTGCATGGAGGTTTAGGCGTTGCTTGCCTGGAAGCAATGACATTACCTTTTCGATATCGGCTTTAACCTGATCGATGGTTCTGGCTTTACCGGGAAAATTACCTGTCGCCATGATGCCGCCGCCACCAAGTTCTGCATCGGGTGTTTCAAATCCGCTCACATCATCGGTTTGCCAGCAATGTAAGCTGATCACAATCTTATTCATTTGTTCAATAGCCTCATCGGTATTGATTCCAATTTCAGCATATTGCGCCTTTGCATTTTGATATGCAGTCTTTATTGTGTTGCTATCTTTCATATTATTAAGGGATTATATTGACTAATATTAACTAGGGTTAAAGTTTAATGACAAAGATCGATAAAAGCAGGACTAATAATCCGACCAGAAGTACGACTATTGTCTTTTGACTTGAACCCTTCCATTCTTTCAGGATGATTCCCCATACATTACTGAAGGTGATATTCAGGGCCATCAGGATACTCCAGCCGAATGCAAATAATGCCGGAGGCAGCATGCTTTGTCCCATTCCAAAAAAGAAAAACTGAAGAAACCAGAGCGTACCGCCTAACAGGCTGAATAATACATTCATCAGGATGATATTGCCCGAAACGGTACTAAAGTCTTTGTACGATTTATTTTTTAGGCTGAGATAGGTGCAGTATACGAAATTGGTTAAAAAGCCTCCAAACATGACAAAAATAAGTGCCGGGCTGGTTACGAACAAATCGTTGGTATGGACTGCCCTGGCCTGATCCTGGATTAGGTTTCCGGCATCGAGGAATCCTTTTAAACCATTAATGCCGTAATTCATGCAGGCACTCATTATACCAGCCAGAATGGCAATTAACAATCCTTTTTTAAGGGCAAATTCCTTTACGGCTTTCTTCTTGTCTTCTTCGGACATCGACTGCGACTTTAATGCGCCGGCATATCCTACAATGGCAATACCCGCAATGCTGATAGCAACACCCAGAAGCATGATTAACCCTGAACTGGTACTAAAGATGTTTTGTCCGGCTACCATAGGTGGAATTAAAGTCCCAAAGGCACCGCAAAAACCAAGCGCAATAGACTGGCCTAATGCAACACCAAGATAGCGCATGCTCAGGCCAAATGTCAGTCCGCCAACGCCCCAAAGCGCACCCCAGAAAATGCATCCCATCAATGCGGTTGTCGGGGTATTCGAAATAATGGTATGCAGCTGAGGAACTGTAAACGCTGCAAAAATTATGGGTGCCAGGATCCAGGAAGCAATCCCCTGTACGATCCAGTATGTTTCCCATGACCATGATTTTACTTTGCGAATAGGTACATAAAAACTAGCTGCACAAGCGCTGCCAACAGCCATTAGTAAAACTCCTAATAATGGATTCATCGTTTTAAATCGTTTATAATTTGTAAATTATGACTCTTATAGATTAATTGTTTTAGTTCTTATTACTATTAATTCATTTTTCGGGAAACAGGTTCCGGTTATTATTATTTTGACGTTCCCATCTCGCTTTGTCTTTGTTTATCTGCGGCCTGACGCATCTTTTCGGCATCCCAGTTAAGCAATTCACCGAGTTGTTGCGTGCTGAAATAGCTGAGTTCCTCTCTTGCAGGCAATGATGGAGCTAAGAGTGCAAAGCATTCCAGCATGGCTTCCTCGCTTAGTGAACATTTACTACCCAGCACTACCCCAAGATCCTTAACAAGTACGCAGTGAGGAGCGTTTGAGACCGCTTCGTCTACCAGTTGCATTTCAGACTCTTCCAGTGCCGTCATAGTATGCCCCAGGAAAACCACATGATCGGGATAGAGTGCTCCCTCTTTGATCAAATTCAGTATGTTGGCATTTTGTCCAAGAAGATGAACCCTGGTGTTAACAGGCAGGCGACAACCTTCGGGGATAATCTTTTTCAGTACTTTTAATTTTTCGTCATCGATCAAAGTTGAGTTTAAAGGAGGTGGAAGAAGTCTCTTTTCAACTTCTTTCAGCAGCGTTTTGACGTCATCGACGGTATCGGCTGCAACTACCAATCCATGATTGGCCATCAGCAATACATTGGTTTCCGGTTTCCCTTTGATGGTAGTCTGGATCAGTCGTGTCAGCGGTAGTCCGGGTCTGATGTAATCAATCCATGCCCATGCCAGGCCCTTAAGTCGTTCGGCAACCAGTTTATCGCCACCCTTGCGTACGACCCAGGAAAGGGAATTGATGGAATGTACATGCACTACTACTTTCTGTGGTAATACGGCATGCAAGGATGTTTCAATCGATGGCCTAAGGCCGTTGTTGGATATAATGCAGTCTGTAAAGTCATTACTGCCCTTTTGATAGGCATTCAAAACCTCTTTTAATCCAAGCTGTACGAAAATATCACGCTTCCGGGCATCTGCAAGCCATGTGCCTGAAGCCTTAATCCAGAAG
>JAUZOX010000240.1 GCA_030706265.1 Bacteroidota bacterium
TAAATATAGATGTTCTGGATCATATTATCGTCACACCGGGGGACGAGTATTTCAGCTTTGCGGATAAGGGGATTATATAAGGGAAAAGGGAGAGGTAAAATCTCCCCACCCTCACGTAAATAGACGTTGTTTAAAAAAAATGTATCGTTCATCCCAAAAAGCGGGGGGTTCATACAATAAGTCGGAAATGCGTTTGAACTTTTCGAATATATGTATGACCTTAGCGCAGTATTTATATTTAATCATTCACTTATTAATATCATATGGAAAATAAAGAACAAAAAGAAGAAGAGGTTTCAACTCCATCGAAACCCGCAGGTGTACTAAAAACTAAGTTTGAGCAGATGTTGGAGAAGGATACTATGACGACGTCTGATAAACAAATAGTTTGGATTGAACACCATTTTACAACCCAAGAAGCTTATAACAAGTTTTATAACATTGAGGAATAAACGTTATTAACGCTTCAAATAAGAATAATCAGTTCATTTCTACTTCTAAATGTCTCAAAACAGGGAGTATGATATCATTTCACAAAATCAAACACTAAAACCACATTAAACATTAAAACTATGAGAAAACTATTATTATTAATCACAGTCGTCCTGTCTATTGGGATATCAGGGTGCAGCAAAGACTCGTCTACAAACAAGTGGGATTATTCCACTAAAGGTCTTCAGAAAGGTGATGTTGTCGAGTTTAAGATATTTCCTGGAACTCAGGGAGCATCCAGTGTAGTACTGAACAGTGTAGTATATGTTATGGATTTATGGGAGGGATTAAGCGGTTTCGAGCTTGATTATCCAGTCACAAATACATCTAACGCAGTATTAAAAAGATTTACTGCTCAAACAGACGGTCAGCTTGTTAAGTTGTTTGCATCATGTAACGGTAATGTATCTAAAACCATGCTTCAAATTGTAGTGAACGGTAAAGTAATAGAAGAGGGTTACTTAGATAATACTTATAAGTCGAAAACTATAAGTATTCCTAAAGGCTTATAGGCACATAATGAGCAACTTAATATCTAACAGAATATGAAAAAAGCTGTCGCAACTATTGTCATTTTACTAATAAGCTACATACTATTTATCATTATAGATCCCCCTGAAGGTAATGCTAGGAGCTTAGAAGGTTTTGGACGATCAATAATATTTTTTATTGTTATCTTAGCCACAATGACCGTAATCTATTTCATACATGACAACTCAGGGAAGTCCAAGAAATGACGTAGAAGAGAAAACAGTATATAGGGTTACCACTTATAAGGTAACCCTATTTTATTTTTGTACGCTGAAATAGCGAGAGGTAAATGGGGTCCGCCACCATTTATTCCGTATTTTACCTGGAAAGTGCAAGACGAAAGCCATAAAAACGATATCGATAATTTGGATCAATTGACGATCGGGAAGTTGTGCGACATCCGCTAGGGTCTTCATAAATACTCCCACCACGGGAAACATGTGAAAGCCCGGTTAACGGTCCGGTGGGGTTAATCTGGTTGGGTGTCGTGCTGTAGTTTGCTCCATACCAATCGTTACAAAATTCGTTCACATTACCGCTCATATCATAAACACCCAACTCATTGGGCAGTTTGCTCCCCACGGGACGTGTGCCTGTAACATCTGGATTATTATAACTATTTGAAAAGTTCCAAGCTAAATCATTCAGGATATTACCACCAGCGAACACATAGCCTTTGCTTTTGATGCCTCCCTTTGCCGCAAACTCCCATTCCGCCTCAGTTGGCAGTCGGTAAATTTTACCCGTGGCACTATTAAGTTTATTGATAAATATTTGTACATCATTCCAACTTACAGATTCAACAGGTGCATTATTACCTTGAAAATAGGAGGGATTATTACCCATTATGGCATTCCATTGGTCTTGGGTCACTTCGTATTTTCCAATATAAAAATCGCTGACGGTAACATCATGTACAAGCTTTTCGTTAGAATTCCCAAAGGGGCTTCCCATTTGGTAAGTTCCTCCCTGCACCAAAACGACTTCAATGGCCGGGGTTGTTTTGGTAAATGTTTGTTGGGGGCCATATGCAGTGCCTGCTTTATTTGTAGCATACGCTCTGACATAATAATTGATCCCGGTTTGTAACCCTGTCATGTTACTGTTAAATGATCCGATACCACTCCCGTCCACAGTCCTGGTGGCTAAAGTTATAGTGGGATTAATATTTGTATCCCAACAAACTCCTCGTTCAGTGACAGCCGAGCCACCATCGGATGCAATATTTCCGCCGCAGATTGCAGAATTAGAGATAAAGCCGGTTACTTCATTTGTTGTAATCGAAGCAAAAGCAAAACTCGTTGTATAGGATTGCTCTTTTCCATAGGCTGTGCCTCTGCTGTTGGTTGCATAAGCTTTTATGTAATATTTCGTATTTGGAGTAAGGTCAATTATGTTTTTAGTAAATGTTCCGATTCCGGTAGCGATTTGAACCAATTGCCCTGTTTTTTCCGGATTAGGTGATGTCCCAATATAAATTCCGTTTTCGGAAACAGCTGCTCCTCTGTCAGAAATAACTATTCCACCAACAGTCGCCGAATTAGCATTAAAAACCGTGATTTTATTCGTTGTCACATCGGGTAATGGGTAGGAAATATCTTTTTTGCAACCATTAAAACCTATTATCAGGCAGATAAATGCACTGTAATATAGCAGAAGAGAATAAAAGTGGTTTTTCATTATGGGTGAGAATATTTTTAGTTATTTGACGCTTTATATGAATGGCTTTATATGAATAGTCAAGATCAATCGTCCTTAATTAATCGAACAGAGAAGCCTCCGGCTTTATTACCGGACTCTGCAACAGATACATAGCTATTATTGTTATACAAAAGCCAGTAATAAGCACAAGTATTACTGCTACTCTCATTGCACCACCAAATGCTGTAAAGAAGTTTATTTTCGTATTTACCATTTATTTGTCTGTCCCCTCCTGCAAGGGCGGTAAATCCGCTTGCATTTGTTGAAGATGAGGGCGTGCTCCAATTAATAGAACCCATTTCCTTCAATTTATCACCTGCACCGGGTGATCCTCCGAGATAGGTTATCAATATATAAATCTCAGAAAAGGAAGGAACGTGCCATCCAGGAGGGGCAATGTTTCTTGGATCTGAAACACAAAACCAATTGTACAATTTACCGTACGTTGCACTATTTTCCGGTGAATTGACATAATCGCAATATGCTCCCTTTGAGAGCATAGACCAGGTGCTCGAATCTTTCACATTGGGAATAGGATCTCCATTTCGGTAGTGGGTTACTTTCAGGTTTTCTGCCATCCAGGTCTGGGTTCCGATTGTAAGCGTCTTATATTTATTCCCATCAATATCGGACAGTGTGCCATAGGCAAGATTCGGATTAAATTGGACGTTCACGTTTGGGGTTGTAAAAGACACTACGTTACCATATCCCCATCCAACAATGTTAGATGCATAAGCACGTACATAATAAGTTGTATTTGGCAATAAGTTGGCAGCAGTGTCTTGAAAACTAGCATTCTTATAATCAAAAGAAGTTTTAGTGTCTATAATAGTAGGCACCGGATTTGTGCTCCAACAGATACCCCTGGTTTTTATAACTGCTCCACCATCTGAATTAATCGTTCCACCGGTTACTGCAAACGTTTTATTTATTCCTGTTACAACGGTGGTAGTAAGAACCGGGAGGGAGTATTTATTTTCTTTTTTACAACTGATGAAAAGAAAAAGAAAAAGGCAGAAGATCGTGATTTGGAAAAGCCCAACATGGAAATTGTTTTTCATCCGAAAATAATTTGATTAAATAGGTCGTATGGAACTCGCATAGATAATTTTTATACTTGGACCAAATATGCGATTAAGGACTCTTATAAGGATTGGGGATTAGGAGATTGCGGTTCAAGCCCGCAATGACGTACGGGGTGCAGTGGTAACCCGGACTAATAATAGACTTAGTTGGCAATTGAAAAAAAGTGGAAAACATCTGCCATACATGGTCCAAGTTACGGCTTGCGCCTAAACTTGAACCATGTATGGCATGGAGTATGGAGCTCGCATAAATGCTCGGTTCATCGGTGTTTGTGATTTCCAAACATGCTCGTTTCATATAGGGAACAAAGATTATGAAATATCTTAAAGGTTAAAAGAATAGTTAATTTGATCCAAGGAAGATAAGCCTTTATTTCCAGGTCTTTTCACCTGCTGTCATTTTGCGGAGGGTATCTTCAGCTCCCTTGTAGGCCTCTGCATCTTTTTTATCGGTCAGGCGCAATGCCTCTTTTTCAGTATTAATGGCTTCCTGTTTCTGACCCAGTTTATAAAGGAGGTTGGCATAGGTATCGAGATATGCGGCATTATCGGGCGCAAATTCGAGTGATCGTTTTGACCAGGCGAGGGCGTTACGGAGGGCGACGTTGTCCGTTGTTTTTAGGAACAGCTCCCAGGCAATCTGGTTAAGACTTTGACCGCATTTATTGGCCTCCATATGTGCAAGCGATGACCTCAATCCGGCTTTTTGGGTTGAATCGAGTTTGGCGACGGGTCCTGTTGTGCTGTTCAACACCTTCTCATATTGTGGAAACTGTTTCTTATCGTAATTATTAACCGAATCCGGTTTTATTTTCATGAGGTGATTGTTCCCGAAGTCGGTGGTGTACTTAACGTATTTATCTGTCTCACCCGTTGTTGCATAGTATTTCATGTAGACTTCATCTTTCTGAATGGTGGTGAAGTATTTTGGCAATGAATCATATGCGGAGATAGCCGTGGCAAGCAGCTGCTCATTTTTTGTTTTCGCAGCATCATAAACCGTATTCATTATACCATCTATAAGAAAAGTATTTCGAACCCCCATAAACAATTTCTTATAGTATTTATGGAAATTGGAGTAGGCCAAAGAATTGACTCTCA
>JAUZOX010000241.1 GCA_030706265.1 Bacteroidota bacterium
AAAAACGGAGTCTGTAGAGGAGTGGTTTCCCTTGGTAGACCCCGAAGGACATGTGATAGGACAGGCCCCAAGGAGTATGTGCCACCTGGGTCCCGGGAGGCTGCATCCCGTGGCTCATCTGCATGTCGTCAATAGCCGGGGTGAACTGTTGCTTCAGCTTCGCGCTTCCACCAAAGACCTGTTACCCGGTATGTGGGATACGGCCGTTGGCGGCCATATCGGAATCGGTGAAACCGTGGAACAGGGACTACGCCGCGAGACCAGGGAAGAAATCGGGATCCTCGATTTTAAGCCTTTTTTGATACAACGTTATGTATGGGAGTCCAAAAGAGAAAGCGAACTGGTCTTTAGCTTTATATGTCAACATGATGGTCCCTTTAAACCCGATCCACTGGAACTCGACGACCTGCGCTTCTGGACCCGGGGCGAAATACAATCCAACATTGGAAAAGGCGTCTTCACACCGGTATTTGAAAACGAGTATCATTGGATCAGGAACCGCCTGAAATAAAGAAATCCTTTGCACCCTAAAACTATTTCAGTATTTTCGTTTGATTAAAAAATTATTTAGATGATAGATAAAATAAATACCGCCACAGATGCTTTGATGCATTTTGGCATTACTGCTCCCGATACCGGAATTATACTGGGTACCGGTCTTGGAAAATTGGTAGATTATATCGAAATAATTCAACAAATCGATTATGCGGAAATTCCCTTTTTCCCAATTTCTACCGTTGAATTCCATAAAGGACAACTTATTTACGGTAGGTTGGGTAATCATATGGTGATGGCGATGCAAGGCAGGTTTCATTATTATGAAGGCTATAATCTGCAACAGATCACCTTCCCGATTCGCGTCATGAAGGCACTGGGCGTAAAACAATTGCTGGTGACCAATGCGGCGGGTGCTATGAACCTGACTATGAAAAAAGGAAGTCTCATGCTGCTGAACGACCATATCAACCTGTTACCCGATAATCCTTTACGTGGTAAACACGAACCCGATTTCGGTCCCCGCTTCCCCGATATGAGCTGTCCTTATTCGCCAGCAATTAATAACCGTTTGGTGGAATTGGCTAATAAATTGGGAATCACCTTACACCAGGGGGTGTATATTGCCGTTGCCGGGCCCAACCTGGAAACTAAGGCAGAATATCGCTATTTGAGAATGATTGGTGGTGATGCGGTGGGCATGTCGACTGTCCCCGAGATCATTGTCGCCAACCAGATCGGAATACCTGCTGCAGCCATTTCGGTTTTGACCGATGAATGTGATCCCGACAACCTGGTTCCGGCTGAATTAAACGAGATATTGGCTACAGCAGCCCTTGCAGAAGAAGATTTAGTCAGGTTAATCAAGGCCTACCTTGAGAAATAAAGTTAGAAGACCTGTCAGGTTCTGAGACACGGGGGAAAAGCATTACGGAAACCACTACTGATAAGATCCTGAAAGCCGGAGCAACGGAAGAAAGTCTAAGCCCGATCGTAATTCTGGCTGGCCACTGTAGTTCCGTCTATTAAGCACTCATTTTCAAAACGTCAATAACAAACATTCAGCGTCCCCACCTCTATGCCTTCAAAGTGTACGCTAGTGGTTATCTGCAATTGAGCGACTAGCCCTTCCAAGCCACGGGACTGTTTCATTCCTGCTAATGTAACGGATTTATCAAGTAAGTACTTTTTTACTTCAATCTTTTAACTTTCTACCCGAACCGGTGTTTAAATTCAAACAGATAAATATTGAGTTCAGTCATGGGTAATGTCAGAGATATCTTAAAGTCAAAAGACAATCCTCTTGTCACGGTCAGCCCCTATATTACGGTATTTGAAGCGCTTGAAAAGATGGTTGAAAAAAATATCGGAGCCCTATTGGTCACAGAGAACGAAAAGCTTACCGGTATTCTTACAGAAAGAGATTATGCCCGCAAAGTCATTCTTCAGGGCAAAACATCCAAAGAAACACGGGTTAATGAAGTGATGACCCAAAACCTCATCACCGTCTCACCGGACAACACGCTGGAAGATTGTATGCAATACATGACCAATAAATTTATTCGTCATCTTCCGGTGGTGGAAAACGATAAGTTAATCGGAATTGTCTCCATCGGGGATGTCGTGAAATATATCATCAACGAACAAAGATATATCATCGAGCATCTGGAACATTATATTAAGGGCCGATAGCAAGGAACTGTTTCACACCATTATCGAAGCAGAGTCACTGGATTTTGAATGGAAAGGATTACGTCCTTTTTTAAATCCTTTGTCTGACAGCCTCAAACAAGATTATTCCGGCTGCGACTGAAACATTTAAAGACGCTATCTCTCCAACCATGGGGATGCGGACACGCTTATCACAACGTTTCAGGTATTCGGGTGAAACCCCATCTTCTTCCGAACCCATGATGATGGCCGTGGGAATGGTAAAGTCGGTCTGAAAATGATAATCCTTCGCCTTTTCGGTTGCAGCCACGACCTGTAGACCACACGCCTTCAGATAATCGATCGTATCCTTTATGTTGGCACTTCTGCAAACCGGAATTTTAAACAACGCCCCCGCGGAAGTCTTAATGGCATCTGCACCCATCAAGGCTGATCCCCTGGAAGGAACAATGATGACATCCACGCCGGCACACTCTGCGGTACGGGCTATGGCTCCAAAGTTACGGACATCGGTAATCCGGTCGAGGACCAGTACCAAAGGATTACGCCCAATATCGTACAATGCGGGAACGATCTGTTCATAGTTTTCATAAACGATGGGCGAGACAAAAGCAATCACCCCCTGATGATTTTGTCGGGTGAGGCGGTTTAACTTTTCAACAGGGACATACTGCATTGGGATATCCTTTTCACTAAGTAGCTTACGCAGCTCAGGGAACTGCTCACTCTTTACCCCCGTCACGACCAGCACTTTTTCGATCTCATTTCCGGCCTGTAAAGCTTCTATCACAGGACGGACGCCATAAATCATTTTATCTCTTTCCATTCTTCAATTCTATTCTTCTTCGTTATCATTCGTCAAAAAAATACCCGGAAATACTTTACTGGTTTTTGCACCAAGTTGTTCAAGCCTGCGAGCCCTGTTGATCAGATTTCCTTTTCCGTCTGCCAGCTTTTTTCTGGCCTCCCCATAGACTTTTTCCAGTTTATCAATCTGGTCCCCGATTGCCTCTATATCCTTTAAAAATGCCGAGAACTTATCAAACATCTCTCCACCCTGGCGCGCTATTTCAAGTGCATTCTGAGTCTGCTTTTCATGTTTCCAGACCGATGAAACCGTCCGTAAAGTAGCCAGCAGCGTGGACGGACTTACAATCACGATCTTTCGTTCCCAGGCATCATTAAACAGATCAACATCATATTGAACCGCAGCACTGAAGGCCGGCTCTATGGGCATGAATAACAAGACAAAGTCTGGGGAATCTATACCGCCTGCATTTTGATAGCTCTTTTCACTCAATCCTTTGATATGATTTCGGATCGAATCAATATGAGCTTTCATATGGCGGTCTTTTTCGTCAGGAAGTTCGGCAGATACATATTGCTCATAGGCGACTAGTGACACCTTGGAATCAACAATGATGTGCTTGTTTTCGGGTAACCTGATCACCACATCGGGACGAAGTACATCGCCTTCATTCGATCTGACAGAGTATTGCATTTCATACTCCTCCCCTTTTATCAGACCGGAGCGCTCCAGAACCCGCTCCAGGATTACCTCACCCCAATTTCCTTGTTTTTTCACATCTCCTTTCAAGGCCATGGTCAGATTATTGGCATCGTCACTGAGCTTCTTGCTTAATTCAAACAATCCCCTGACTTCCTGTTGCAAACTTACCTTGTCACGGAGTTCAAGATTGTAGGTCGCCTGGACCTGTTTTTCAAAACTTTGAATGCGTTCCTTAAATGGCGTGAGGATATCCCCCAGTGTTTTTAAATTGTTTTCCCTGAAATCTGAAGCATTCTGTCGGAGTATCCGGGTTGCTATGTTTTCAAACTCCAGCGTCAAACGACGTTGTACTTCTTCAAGCTCGGACTTTTGCTTTTCCAGTTTTTCCGTAATCGATTTATTTTCTGCTGAAAGCCTGGCTTCAGCAATCAAAGCATCCTGCTTTAATAGCCGCTCGTTGTTAAGTTCTGCGGCATAACTAGCCTGACCCTTTTTGGCTGACAAAAGCCATCCGACCAGGAGTCCAATTAATAAACCGGCTATGAGATAAACCATTTCCATTATCCATGATTTTCAGTACACAAAGGTAGAAAAAAAGTCCCGACTCCTGCCGGCTGCTTCAGGCTACCGTGAAAAAGTAACCTTAAAAACAGCTGGCAAGAGCCGGGCACCCATTAGAAAATCAAGCAATCAATTGGTTATTATGGAAATACAATACCGGGATAGGCACTGATCTCTACATGAGGTACTGTTGATTTGTAGAAAGTGTTAATGCCATCGATGAAATAATTCGCTACAATTGCATATCCCCGCGGAGTCAGATGAATGCCATCGAGTGAAAAGAGTCCGCCTGAAATAAAGGAAGTGTTGAATTTCAATCCATCCATGACGGCACCTGCTTTCAGTTGCAGCAGCTTTGCATTCATGTCAACCAATGGAATGTTGTTGGCAGAAGCAATGGAAGCCAATGCAGCATTGAAATTGGTAATGGCCGTTCTGATATTGGTCAGTTCCGATTCATCCAGGACATATTTTGCCGGAACAGGTTTTATACTGCCCCATCCCTTGTGAACGATGGAATCGGTGGGAAGACTTAACAGCACAAGTTCGGTTGATTTGATCTGCCGTTTCCCTATGGGTGAAGCCGGATCCTCGATCACCAATGGATTGGCCCCAATCTTAAAACTAATTCCATAGGCTCCATTTCCATAA
>JAUZOX010000242.1 GCA_030706265.1 Bacteroidota bacterium
ACCAACGATGTTTATGCGAGTGGAAGTTATCGTTACATCATCCTGAAAGGAGGCAGCTATTTCAAGCCTTCTTCGAGTTGGTGGTATGTTCAGGGTGGTCCGCGTGAGCTGAATTACCGACAGATCCTGTTGCGCGTGTCAGAAGGTTTTGAACGGAATGCTACTGTTGGCTTTCGTTGTTTGGTCGATGCAGAGAAATAAGCTGTAAAACAGGGATAACGCTTGAAAATCAACTGCACGAAACATGATGCAACTAAAAAATTAAGGCATCGGGGTAGCGTCAGGCTTTTTTTCAAGTTCCCGGTCTATTTGTTTTTCCAGTTCATGATCATCGCTGGGTTTGGGAGCCATGAAGTTAACAATGTTTCCCTTTTTGTCTATTAAAATGAACTTGGGAATGTGTTCATCGACGTAGGCTTCAAAAACAGTTTTATTGGCATCGAAAAGCTGAATGCCTCCCGGCTTGTCTTCTTTCAATGCCTTAGTCCATTCGTCATTGGTATCGAAGACACTAATGGCGATAAATTCGATGTTCTTATTTTTCCTGTATTTGTGCCTTAAAGCTTTAAATGATTTATTTTCAATCCGGCATAAATTGCACCAACTGGACCATAGATCCAAAACGACTACTTTGCCTTTGAAGTCGTCCAGCTTATAAATTCTATCGTTTTTGTTTTTCAGCGTAAAGGCCGGAGCAGGCTTTCCAACAAATGAGCTTGCCCTCTCGGTCTGTTTGGTGGTTATCTCTTCTTCCTTTACAATCAATCTCTTCATTTTTTCCGAAAATGCATTGTCGAGAGCGGTCATCGATGATTCTGAAAAAGAAGAGAAATAGGGTTTTAATTGATTTCTATAGCTGTTTAAATCTTCGATAGACTTGAACGTCCAGATGGGAAATGTCATGATTTTATAAAGGATGAATGAACGTACTTCTCCGCTAAACAGCACATTTGCCTTTTCCAGTTTGAAATTTTCCGGTAAGTTGTCGATGTTCTTTGATGCCGCTAATGGATCGTCGAGAAGCAATAAATAATTCAGGAACGAATCCGGCCAATGACTGCTTACTCCCGATCTGAACTCCTGTGAAATAAGGTATTCATCATTACTCATATCCTTAAAAAAATCGGCATCAAAATTATTTCGGACAAACAAGATGGTTTTTTCATAACTGTATCTCTTGTGATTTGCATACAGGAACAGATATTTAAGCTTCTCGAATTTGTTGTCAAGACGGACCATCTTTTCAAAGTATGCAATGTTTTTATCCTGTACTGAGCCTTTACCGAATATTAGACTGGCAACCGAATCCCTGATACTTTGAATCCGGTTGATCTGTTTGAGGTAATTTGTTTCATCCAGGTTCCACCATGGCAACGAATAATATTTTGAAGACGGAATGGAATCCAGGATCCGGTAATATTTGCTGGCATTGGATCCTTTTCCGGTAAGCTTAAAGTCGTGCCTGTTCTTTGTTGGTTTAAAAAAAAACAGGTCATACCCCGGGGCTGCCAGGATGTCAGGATAAGAGTCAAAATCAAAAACGAGATTAATCCGTACCGGCTTTACAATAGCGTTGGTTTCCAGATAGAAAATTCCATTTTCATCCATAAAGGTTGAATCGGAATGTACATGGTCAAACTCATCGGTGAAATCTATCCGAACCTGACCATTGGTCAACTTGAACTCCGAAATGTCGTCAAAGAGGATCTGCCCTTTTATGATGAATGGTTCGGTCGTTTGCTTTTGCTGACCAAAGAGGGGCCCCAAAAAGCTTAAGATGATAACGATGATTAATGTTGTCCTCATAAATGTGCATTGATTTTTTACTCAAAATCGTTACATTCAGTTTAAAAGTCCAATCTCATCCAACCCTTCCAAATATATTATTAATTCCATCAATTCAGATGAACCGGGAAAAATTAAAGTCTGGTAGTTAAACAAAGTTGAAAAGTAAACGGCTGATTGGCTTTCTATTTTCAAACAAATCAAAATCGGCTGCATTAAGAGCATTTCCAGATTCAGGCATTAAAATGGAAAAGTCATCGGATTCCGAACCAATACAGATGATTCATTTCTTCAAAATTTCAAAAAAACCTTCCCTTTTGGAAATTGGTAATCTAAACGTTGTCTGTAGAGTAGCGACCAATGTTGACCATAAATTATTTTTGGAATTCTTGTAATATTTAAGAATATATCGTTAATTCGAAAAGTGAATCAAGAAAACGAAAAGGCATTGCAGTTGCGGTCTTGATCCTATACACACCAGGTTTGAACAAAAAAAAACACTAAAAAAGCCGAAGAAACTAAACTAGCAGGAGACGCTATTCCAGATTCGATAAATTGAAAGATGAACCCATAAAAAGGTCCTTTTTAAAACAAAATAACATTTTCTAATAAAGAATGCTAATTTTAAAAACATAATGATATGAAAAAGAAACCGGTACTTTTTATCCTACCATTATTGATTATCGGATTTGCGCTTATCCTAATCAACAGCTGTTCAAAGGGAAACGGCGGAAACAACAAAGACAGTACAACGGCCACGGTTCCCCAAGTCACGACCAACGATGTAAGCAACATCACCAACACTACGGTTGACGTAAGCGGAGTCGTCGTATCCGATGGTGGATCCCCTATTCAAAAGAGCGGATTCTGTTGGAGTGCCAAACCAACGCCGACCATAGCCGACAGTTCAAATCTGAATGGTTCACCAACAGGGACTTTTACCTGTACCATTCAAGCCCTTGCGGAAGGCTCTCCTTATTATGTACGCGCCTATGCCACCAATGCGGTTGGCACCGGGTACGGTCCCATCAAAACTTTCACAACCGGCATGTCCTGTCAAACCATGGTTGCATAGCATCCCGGATATCAGGTTTGGGCCGGAGACACCCCTTACTATCAGAATGCGAACAGCGAAGATTATTTCTACAGCATCGACAAATTCGGGTATCATTTGATCGGCGAATCCACTACCACTCAGACCTTCAACACAGGAAGCTATCAATATTATGTCATCGTCGCCAAATACTGGACTTGTGTGGATGCCATCCAGTTCAACGATGGGACTTACTATAATAATGGACAGGGCTATACTCTGATCACCGGACTTTCTGATGTTATCAAAATCACCGGCCCCCCCGATGGCATAGCGGGAGCTATGGGTTATAAATCATTATGCCCTCCTCATGGCACCGCAACTTTCAACGGGTTTATTACAGACGACAAGACCATCACATCACGGGGCGGCGGATTAAAGGTGATTGTAGTGAATGGTTGCCAATAACGAAACGATAACGAAGATCCCTGCTACTTTAGTTGGAAAATAAGTTTAGGGATCTTTTCCTGGAGATTAAACTGTTTTCGAAAACGACACAACCTTAGAAGTCCGGTTGTGTCGTTTTAGTTTATGTCCTTAATTCTGCGATAGAATCATATTTCAAATTATATTAATATGCTGCCTTTGGTAATAATGATATTTCCCTAAGGCTGTATCTTCTTTTAACCTTATTGGAAAAAGCACCATTTCCGGAGAGGTTTCCACGACCCTCCTTTCATTTTAAAATTACAGGGTCTGACTGGTTTGGACTGCGTTTAAATTTGGATATAAAAGGCGGTTCCTGTCCCTCCTGAATAATCAGGGAGTCGGTCGTCAGTTTCAATATTTTCACGTTAATATTTTCGATGACCAGCACAGTGTCATTTACAAGCTTCCATTCATCGGTATTTCCGGTTAACCCAGCTTTCTGTTCGTATCTTTTGTTTTGGCGATAGCAATAGATAGCATATTTCCCGGTATTGTAAAAACAATAACCGGTATTGTGGGAACCTTTATCGACACAATCCCAATAGCCGGCCTTGTCGCCGCATATCAGGTTTCTTTTACTTGTAAAATGATCACATGAAAATAAGAACAACAGACCGAAAAGGTAAATATAAAATTTCATACGAAAATAATTTTTATTAAATAGGTCGTATGGAACTCGCATGTGAGATTTTCATCCTTATTTGTAATCTTCAACCATGCCCGGTTCATACGTAAATGATTTTATTAGATCCTCCCTGTTTGGTTGACTATGTGTCTTCAGTTGTTTAAATAAGGCAGTTTTAAGGATAAAACCGCTCCTCTTTTTTTGGATTACAAATCTAATTTATTTTGACCTTCAGGAGTAATCCTTCTTCGTGTTTTGAACTACAAATCTTTCTTGCAATACGCTTAAAATATCGGTTCGGTCAACTGCCACAAGGCAACATCTTTTATTTAAACCGGCTAGCTATGACCATGTCGATTTGTTTATCGGTCAATATCTTTCGAAGGAATAAAGTCATTCCAGCCATAAAACCACCATGGTATCTCGTCCTGGGATGCTTAGCGGTGATTGCCTTATAGATTAAACCGGCAATGACTTCGGGTTTCGTGTTTCTGTCTTGAAACCGGTGGTTCATGCCAATCATCTTATCTACCATTTTTTTGTAGGTCTTGTTCTTTGTAACCTTAAGGGCACTGTCCATCGCTATATCGTTCCATTCCGATTTCACCAGACCCGGTTCAATGACGATGACATCTATCCCGAATTGTTTCACCTCCACGCGCATGCTATCGCTGAGGGCTTCCACGGCAAACTTGCTGGCGTAATACCAACCGCCAAAGGGCGGAGCAAACTTTCCGCCAATGGAAGAGATGTTGACAATCTTTCCCGAATGCTGCTTCCGCATTTGGGGCAGGACGAGTTGGGCCATCCGTGCCAAACCGAAGACATTGACCTCCATCTGGTATCTGGCTTTTGCAAGAGGGACCTCTTCGATGGCTCCATAAGAACCAAAACCGGCATTGTTGATCAGCACATCAATCTTTCCTTCCGAATTGATGATTTCTTCAACGGC
>JAUZOX010000243.1 GCA_030706265.1 Bacteroidota bacterium
CTATCACAAGGGGATCAGGAACTGGGATATACAATCTGCCTGGGACGGCTTACGCAAGAATGCATTTCCGGGTGGCATCCGTGATCATGCCGGCTATGAGCACAGCAGGGATAAGGCTGCAGGCGGTGGCATAAAGTATTACATCGAACGAGGATATGTTCCTGAAGATATCGAAGGAAAGGGCATGCATAAAGACGGGGCCTCCCAGACGCTGGAATATGCCTATCAGGATTGGTGCCTGGCAGAGTTGGCCACCTCTCTTGGAAAAAATGACGATGCAAGGCTCTTTTATCAACGTGCCTTGAATTATCAGCATCTGTGGGATTCAAAACTAAACTGGATGCATCCCCGCAACAAGGATGGATCGTGGCTTGCCGATTTCACCCCGGTGACCGATAACGGAAAAGCCTTTACCACAAAAGGCTTTTGCGAGGCTACCGGGGCAATCTATACCCATTATGTGCCACACGATCCTGCCGGATTGATAAACTTGTATGGAGGTCCGGACAAATATATCGAGGCACTCAACAGCCAGTTTGAAAAAGGTCAGGAGCATCGTTTTGTCGCTCCTGTGGGTAATCATGGCATGGCCTGGATCGATTATAGCAATCAGCCCTCTACCGGAATGGCGCAGCTTTTCAACTTTGCAGGCGCTCCCTGGTTAAGCCAAAAGTGGGTCCGGTTAGTCATGGATTCCGTATTTAGTGACATAACACCCGCTAACGGTTATCATGGCGATGAGGACCAGGGCATGATGGGTTCGGTGGCTGCGTTGATGGCGATTGGTCTTTTTGACGAACAGGGGGGCGCATCCCAAAAACCAACCTATCAGCTTTCGGCACCCGTGTTTGATGAAGTAACGATAAAACTCGATCCGGCCTATTATACGGGAAAAGAATTTAAGATTATCGCACACAATGCGGGACCCGAAAATGTTTATATCCAATCTGCCAAATTGAATGGCAAGCCTTTAAATACTTTCTGGTTTTATCATCAGGACCTGGTCAACGGTGGTGTACTTGAGCTGGAACTGGGTCCGGCGCCCAATAAGAAATGGGGAATCAAGTGAACAAAACAATTTCTGTATGTTGTATTGTCAAAAACGGGATAAGTGTTAAATCTGTTGACGAAGCTTCGAAATTGTTTGCACATAGAACATTATATGCTTTTTTTTGCCGATCTTTGAATACGCAAACTTTTCTTTTAACCTCAACCGGCTAATGAAACTAAGCACCGTAAAAGGGTTGATGATATCATAAAATTCCGAATAATCATGAAAGGATTTCTAAGAATCGTTTTTCCATGTCTTGTATTCATATTCTTTGCATCCTGTGGACCTAAATCAAACGTTAAACCGGCAAGTGGAAAGCTTCAGATCCAGTTTGTTCATCTGGTAAACGGGCAAGCTTTGGTCAAGGATCAAATGATGTATACCAATGCAGCAGGCAATCAATATGAAATACATGGTTTGAAATATTTTATTTCAGACGTGACACTGCATAAACATGACGGGTCGACTTTTATGATCAAGCGTGTTTCACGGGCAAGGTATGTTGATATTGATATTCCGGATTCTCTCGTTTGGCACGTACCGGATGATATTCCTGTTGCCAGCTACGATTCGGTGAGCTTTACATTCGGATTAAATGAACAGCTGAACAAATCGAACACCTTTGTAAATCAACCTGAATCGAACATGGCCTGGCCCGATGTGCTGGGTGGGGGATATCATTTCCTGATGATGGACGGCTGGTTTATGAACTCACTCGGAGTTCGCTCACCCTTTAACTTCCATCTTGGTACGGGTCAAATCTATTCGGGTGGAATGGATACAAAGAACATCACCGGATTTGTGCAAAATTATTTCCATGTGAAATTACCTGCTTCCGCTTTCACGATCTCACGTAATCAGACGCTTCGGCTTAAATTTAAAATGAACATCGAAAGTTGGTTTACCACACCTGTTAATTGGGATTTCAATGTATGGAGCATTATGATCATGCAAAACCAGGATGCGATGCAGGCCATCAAAGAAAATGGAGCCGATGTGTTTAGTTTTGAAACAGAATTGGTGCCTTAATTTGCACGCGAAATTTTTCAATTCTGTTAAACCCGGAAGTAAAATGGCAATCAAAAGACGGTTATTGAATGATATTGATAAAACTATTTTTAACTATTTAAAGTATGTTTAAGAGAGTTTTCCTACTGAGTACACTGATTTCTGTTGTTTTATCTGTAAATGCACAAAAACAATCGCTTGACTATTATATTGAAAAAGCTCTTCAAAACAGTCCTTTGCTGAAAGATTATCAAAACCAGATTGCTTCATCCGGGGTCGACAGTTTGTTGATAAGAGCCACCCAAAAAATCCAGGCCGATGTGACGTCACAGCTCACGTATGCACCTGTGGTAAGCGGTTGGGGATATGATGAAGCAATCACAAATGGGGCCAATATTGTCGGCCTGATGGGCATCAAACAAGAAATAATGAATAAGAAAGTTCTTGAAACAAGATTCAAGGGACTTGATATTCAAAAACAGGCTGTCGCCAATTCAGTTAAAATTTCTGTAAACGATGTGAAGAAATCAGTCACCAATCAATTTCTGACGGCTTACGGTGACTATAATGATATTGAATTTAGCCGGGGTCAGCTTAAAATAATGAATGATCAGTTGGCGATATTAAAGCGGCTCACTGAAAACGGCGTTTATAAACAATCTGATTACTTGTCACTTCTGGCCGAGATACAAGCTCAGGAGATGTTGATTACGCAGCTTACCGGACAGTATGCATCTGATATTCAGCTGCTTAATCAGCTGTGTGGCATAAATGACAACAGGGATGTAGAGCTGGGCACACCGTCATTAAGTGAAATTCAGACGGTTAATCCCGGGCAGTCACCTCTCTTTATGCAGTTTAAGATTGACAGCATCAAGATTGAAAATGAAAAGAAGGCAATTGCGGATGAGGTGAAACCCAAACTGAACTGGTTTGCAGATGCCGGATTAACCAGCAGTACGATCAGTGATGTCTACCGCCATTTTGGCGTCAGTGCGGGTTTAAGTTTAACGGTGCCTATTTATGATGGGGGACAGCGCAAACTGGAGACGCAGAAGCTGACGCTATCTGAAAATACCCGTTCGTCATACCAGTCTTTTTTTAAGTCGCAATATGAACAGCAGATATATCAATTATATGGAGAACTGTCAAACCTGGCAAAGGTCGACGAACAGGTAAAAAAGCAACTGGCAACCTCTAAAGATTTGATTGGAATCACCCGCACTCAGTTAAGCAATGGCACCATTCCCATAACCGATTATCTGAATGCGTTGCGTAACCATACTCTCATTAACCGGATGATCAACCAAAATGAAATTAAGCGGTTACTTCTGATTAATGAACTCAACTATCTAAAGCAACAGTGATCAGCTTTTTAATATCAGGACGTTTTATGGAATTTAAGGCAACTAACTATATGAACTCATACACGATGACTAAGAAAATGAGACCGTTATTTTTTATTGCGGTATATCTGCTTTCAGGATCGCTGGTATTGTTTACCGGCTGCAAACAAAGGACGGATCCTTCAGAAGAAGCTGCAGTGGAGGCAAAAACACCCGTCACCGTCACCAATATTGCAACGGAGCCTATGGCAGATGTGATCGAACTAAACGCACACAGCACTTTTCTTAAGAAAAACAGTGTCAAGGCAACCGTTTCGGGTCGTATTGCAAGCATTGAACTGAACCCGGGTGACGTGGTTAAAAAGGGACAGCTGCTGCTTACCCTTAGAACCAAGGAGTCGGCTGCAATGGAAGGATATACCCCTGCCGACAGTTCGATGCGATTCAAGGGACTGATCAGGGTTAAAGCCCCAAGAGCCGGTGTCATCAGTTCTGTGCTGCATCAAAACGGGGATAACGTCATGGAAGGGGATGAACTGGTTCAAATCGCAGAACAAGGCAGCCTGGTCTTTTTACTTGAAGTACCTTATGAATTAAACCAGGTAGTCGGTAAAACCCATTCTTGTAAAATTATACTTTCTGATAATCGTGAATTTGATGGGACTATCAGTTCCCGTTTACCCGTCATGGATGCCCAGTCGCAAACGGTGAGTTATATCGTACGGGTGAAAGGGACGGTTGCATTACCCGAAAACCTGATTGCCAAAGTCAGATTGATAAGGACAGCCAAGAACAATGCCACCGTATTGCCCAAGGACGCCATTCTTTCCAATGAGACACAATCCGAATTCTGGGTCATGAAAATGATCAATGACACCATGGCCGTTAAGGTAAACATCAAAAAGGGACTTGAAAATAGTGAAAAAGTTGAAATTGCTTCCCCGTCGTTTTTGAAGTCCGATCGTTTTTTATTAAGCGGAAATTATGGATTGCCCGATACTGCTAAGGTTAAAATACAAAAGCTCAAATAGATGAAACATTTTTTTCATGGCTACAAGCATCCTATCTCAATTATACTGGCCATTATTTTAGTTTTCGGGGTCTTCTTTTATAGCAAAATTCAAGTTTCATTATTTCCTGAAATCACTTTTCCCAAGATAAAAATCATCGCCGATTATGGTGAACAGCCTGTCGATAAGATGATGATTGCGGTGACCAAACCGCTTGAGAATGCGATAAAACAGGTACAGGATCTGACCATCATTAAGAGCACCACCAGCCGGGGGACCTGTGAGATATCCGCTTTTCTTGACTGGGGTTCAAATATCAATGTCAACATGCAAATGTTGGAATCCAGAATCAATCAGATTAAAAATGATCTGCCTCCCAATGTGAATTTTGAGATTGAAAAGATGAATCCCGCCATTTTGCCGGTGATAGGATACACACTGGAAAGCAA
>JAUZOX010000244.1 GCA_030706265.1 Bacteroidota bacterium
CGCATGCTGAACATACAGAGGGCCGCGGAAACGGAAATATTATAACTCTCCGTAAAACCGTACATGGGAATCCGGACAAAGCCGTCAGCAAGCTTCAGGGCCGTTTCACTGATGCCTTCCAGTTCGGTTCCGAATACCAGTGCCGTCTTTTCGGTTAAAGGCAGGTCCTGAATCAGGCAATCGTGGGTATGCGGTGTCGTGGCATAAATCCGGTAACCTTTTTCTTTCAGGTCCATGATGCAGGCCGTCGTGTTATCCGTATCGGGCTTATTATAGCGGTTGACATTCAACCATTTTGTGGATCCCATCGTAACATCGGGGCTAATGTGATATTCGTACAGGTTTTCAATAAAATAGAGATCCTGTATGCCGAAGCATTCACACGAACGCACCACGGCACTGGCATTGTGCGCCTGATAAATATCTTCGAGGACCACCGTGACATACCTTGTCCGGTTTCGTGCAATACGGTCAAACTTTTCCAGCCGCTCTTCAGTCAGAAACGTCTCTAAATAGGCTAAAAATGCCTTTTTATATTCCGGTGAGGAAGGATCACACATCGTTATTCGGCTAAAATTAATTCCACAAACATACATAATAATCTGATTCATATGCACGCCGAATTAAGATCAGGACCGTCGCCAAAGACACTGTTTTAGCCAAATCCGAAGCTCAGGATGCCGCCCCTGCATTCGGGTGGCAATGACCGGAAAGCAGCCTCGGATCACCCTATTACCCTCCCTCTATATTCCTTTAATTCAGGGAATATCGAGGGTTGACTGGTATTTGACCGGTAACTGCTTCCAGTTTGATAAGTAAATACTCCCTCCCGTGGGAACCAGTGAAATAGTCAGAAGACACCAGTTAAATACCCGACAAATACCGGTTAGTGTAGAATTATAGGAGAATAAAAGAGGAATTGTATGCTGAAGATATATCGCATAACAAAGGCAGGTTATTTTAAAGCTCCATTGCTGCGGTTAATGACAAAATGATCGGTAGGGAAAAATGAAAAAAACAGGCGCTGAATGAATAAATCTGAACGGACTCAAACCCTAAGCCTGTTCAGAATCGTTTATTTTTAAACAGGTTTTGTTTTGAAACGACGCAACTATGTCACGGGAAATTAGCACTATTCCATCTACAGGGGTTGAAAATAATAAAAATGTTAATCTTTTGTTGATAAATGAGATGTATTTTTATGCTTCAAGTTTTTAGATTAGCAGAAAAAAATTACTTTTGCATCATAAAAATAATCCATAATTATGGCACAAAAGATTGACAAAACTGAAGAAAGAATTCACACTGTTGAAGAAACACTGAGTAAGACCGAACGTTTCATTGAAAAGAACCAGAAATTACTCATCAACATAGGAATTGCATTAGTAGTATTAGTACTTGGTTTTTATGCTGTACGCAATTATTATATCCTCCCGCGTGAAGCCGATGCTAGCGCTCAAATGTTCATGGCACAAAGATATTTTGAAAAAGATTCTTTGAAGCAGGCAATGAATGGTGATGGAAACTATCCCGGTTTTCTTCAGATCATCAGTGATTACAAGTGGACCAAAGCTGCAAATCTTTCTCATTACTATGCAGGGATCTGCCTGTTGAAACAAGGAAAATTTCAGGATGCAATTGACCAACTGGAAAAATTCAGCGGAAGGGATGAAGTAGTCGCTCCAATGGCGCTCGGTGCCATAGGAGATGCCTATATGGAGCTGAACCAACCTGAAAAGGCCGCCAACGAATACAAAAAAGCCGCTGATCTGCGTGATAACAAGTTTACGACAACCATCTTTTTGATGAAGGCAGCCTTTGCCTATGAAGAAACGAAGGACCTGGACAAAGCTCTCGACATCTATCAGACCATCAAAACCAAGTACCCCAACAGTACGGAGGCACAGGATGTGGATAAGTACATTGCAAAAATCAAGACGACTCAAAACAAATAACAGGCTAATTCCGGTCTGCAATAAAAAAGAGGCGGTTCCAGTCGATGGGGGTGCCTCTTTTTTATTGCGGATATTCAAAGCATCATCATCCTTATCTTCTTCAACTGAACACCATGAAATTTGTTTCTAAGGCACCCTTTTACTACATTCGTCTTTGGAAATGCATTCTATTAAAACCCTGACCTGATATGAATAAGAAAGACTTTAGGATTGTATTTATGGGGACACCCGAATTTGCTGTCGCATCGCTGGATAAGCTCGTACATGAAGGTTACGCCATTCCGGCCGTTATCACCGTCCCTGACAAGCCGGCCGGGAGAGGGAAAAAGCTTCAGGCCTCTGCCATTAAACAATATGCCGAAGCAAACGGATTAAAAATTCTACAGCCCGAAAAGTTAAGATCTGAGACATTCCTTACGGAATTGAGTTCACTCAAAGCGGACTTATTTGTGGTAGTTGCTTTCAGGATGCTGCCCGAAGCAGTCTGGAACATGCCGCCGAAGGGAACCATTAACCTGCATGCCTCGCTTTTGCCCCAATACCGTGGTGCCGCCCCGATCAACAGAGCCGTGATGAATGGCGAGAAAGTAACCGGGCTGACTACTTTTTTTCTGACCCACGAAATAGACACCGGAAATATTATTGCGCAGACTGAGCTTCCGATCGGTTTTGCTGACAATGCAGGTGATATGCATGACCGGATGATGATTGCCGGCGCGGATTTACTCGCCGAAACGGTGGATAAAATCATGAACAACAGCTACCGGGTCATTTCACAGGCTGAGGCTATAGGTTCGGGCCATGAATTAAGGCAGGCGCCCAAAATCTTTAAAGAAGACTGCCGGATAGACTGGCAACAACCCGGATTAACCATTTATAATCAAATCCGGGGATTGAGCCCCTACCCTGCTGCCTTCACAGAAATTTACGGCAATGAAATCGAGCCTTATCAACTCAAAATTTTTAAAAGCACATTTGAGCCGATCGACTCAGACAGTGTGGATGCATTGAGAAGTTTATCACCGGGATCAATCGCAATCGAAAACAGGAAATCGATGCGGATTGCAACAAAAGATGGGTGGATTAGCGTAAAAGAAGTGCAACAATCGGGAAGAAAACGCATGCCGGTGGACGATTATTTGCGTGGTTTAGCAGTTTGTAGTGGTCTGAAAGCCAGATAAAGAGAGTTTGTATATTTAGGTATTTAATTGATTTTCTTTGTTTTACAAAAACAACAATTTATAATTTTAATAACATTGTAACAATTTCAAGGGTTTCAGCGTTTAACGCTTGCTTTAGCTCTAAAATAGCTTATATTTGTAAAGAACAAACAAAGGAATATTCTTTATTAAAAACTAAAAAAGATGAACAAAGCAGAATTAATCGACGCCATGGCAGCTGGGTCAGGTTTGACTAAAGCCGATGCCAAAAAATCTCTTGATTCTTTTATGGCAGCAACCACCAGTGCACTTAAAGGTGGCGAAAGAGTTGCCCTCGTTGGTTTTGGTACATTTTCAGTTTCTGATCGTGCTGCCCGCAAGGGAAGGAACCCTCAGACTGGTAAGGAAATCAAAATCGATGCTAAAAAAGTTGTTAAATTCAAAGCCGGAAACGAACTGTCAACTTCTATAAAGTAACTTACGGCTTACTTTGTAAAAAAACCTTTTGAAGCGTAGCCCTCCTACAATTCAAAAGGTTTTTGTTTTTAATTCAAACCGATACGGTCTTAAGGCATCTTCTTCCGCATAGTCGACTCCGATACGGGGAGAAACAAGGATGTCGCCATCGGTTATCAGCCTGTCGTTTTCTTCGATCCAAATCTTCATTTCATCCGTAAGTAATTTGATTAAATTGGTCGGATGGAGCTTGCATGGAGGATTTTCATCGGTGGCTGTCTTTTCAAACATGCCCGTTTCATTGTTAAGGGCTGATGCCGCCGAAAGCAGAAGGCCGGAATGAGAATAATGGATGTCGAGAGCCTTCGAAACCTTTCCGGGCCCCTTGCAGAAATCGGGACCCGCTTTTTTCATACCCCTTCGTTCAAGCATCACCTCAATGCCTGTTGTCGGCATAAGACCACGGATCAGGACTGCATCCGGTATGCCCTCTATGTTGGTTACGACGTTAAAAAGAGAATGGATGCCATAGCAGAGGTAAATATACGCGCAGCCACCTTCACGATACATGATTTTGGTTCGCTCCGTATACCTGCCGCCATATGCATGAGAAGCCTTATCCGTCACGCCTGCATAGGCTTCGGTTTCGGTAATGATGCCTCCTGTTACGACTCCCCTGCTCTCGGTAAAAAGCGACTTACCCAAAAGCTCCCGCGCAATTTTAACCACATCGGCTTGCCGGTAAAAAGACATCGGTACTTCCCTGCTCATGATTTATCCGGATTCCAACGAAAGCCGAGGCCGGCATTGCGTTCTACAAACTCATTATCAACCAGCCAGTCTACCATGTGGATGACCTCTTCTTCCTGAAGGATACCCGCATCATCGGTCAAATCGTTTAAGGAGCACCATCCCTGTTGAAGACGCGGTTTCAATCTATTGATTACAGCCTCAGCATCCGTTAAATCCATTTGCAGCTTTTTCAGGCTGATACAGGCATCACACTTACCGCACCGTTTGCTGTTTTCCTCCCCAAAATAGGCAAGCAAAGTCTGGCTCCGGCAAACGAGCGAGGAGGATACATAGTTTGTGATGGCATCGAGACTTTCGGCTGCCCTCATCTTTAAATCGCGGAAAGTAGCATGAGAAAAGACCACATCGTTCGTGTTCAGACGTTCTGTGGTAAAAATAATCTGGGGCTTTGTCTTACAGGGATCATAATGAATGAGTCCAAGGTTTTGCATATATCGAAGATACTGCTTTACTTTATCCATACTTAAATTCA
>JAUZOX010000245.1 GCA_030706265.1 Bacteroidota bacterium
ATTTTTTTGCATGACATAAAAATGGTTAATGATGATCAGAATTGATGAATTTAGTTTCATTTGCAGAGTAGCCCTAATTGAATTGTAAAAATAAAAACAAATTAAAAATAAGCCAAAGACCAACAGGAAAATAAAAATAGCGTACAAAGCAATGTACGCTATCAAACAGAAAAGATAATAATTTCCAAACTTACAGCTACGATCTTTAAAAATCCGTTAACTTAAATAGAAGTTAACTTTTTAAAAAAATCACTGTTTTCTGAATTCCGCGTTAGCCGTAATGGTAACATCATCACCCAGCATGGCAGCCGTAAAGGAGGGCCCGATTCCAAAATCACTTCTTTTGACCTTACCCGAAATCTTAAAACCGGCAATCGGTTGTTTCGATACCGGGTCGGCACCTACGATACATCTTACATCAAGTGCAATGGACTTAGTGATGCCATGCATCGTCAGATCTCCCTTTACGATGTAAGTAGTAGCACCCGTCTTTTTGAATGAAGTACTTTTAAAGGTTACCAGAGGATATTTAGCTACGTCAAAAAAGTCGGCACTCCTTAAGTGCTCATCCCTCTTCTCATTATCGGTATTGATGCTGGTTGATTCAGCCGTCATTTCAACAACCGCATCTGAAAAATCTGCCTTTGGAGCAGTAATCTTGGCGTCAAATTTCATAAAGCTGCCTTCAATTTCAGAAACCATCAGGTGGGTAATCGTAAAACCGAGTTTACCATGGTTTTTATCCAGTGACCAACTAACCGGCTGTAAAGTTTTAAATGATAATAAAATTGTTGAAATTGCCAAAAGACCAATTAGTGAAATTCTTTTCATATCATATTGTTTTTGATGAATCTATCACTAATACAAATAGTGTTGGCTTTTGTTCAAGAGAGTGTGAAAAATTCATGGAATATGGGTAGAAAACTCAGTAAATCTTAGTTTTTGATTTAAAATCGGTAAGAATATTTGATCATAAAGATATCATGGGGATAGATTTTGTAAATATTGGAAAAATCTTTTCCGAAGTTGAATTGTGCCAACTGATCTGAATTGGCCCTGTTTTGAGACCATACCAAATAGATGGTTGAGCCCGGGACATATTCCCAACGGAACACAAGATTAGACAAGAAGGCAAAGTCTTTAAAATTGGGATTATCAAATGAAAAGGAAGAAGCATCGACCCCATTTTCAAACGCAGTATAGGTATTGTTTGCCAGGCTTACCTCTTTTGCAGTATAAATGTGAATCCGGTCGTTATAATCTGTTGCCATTGGATTGGCGATGCGTTTGAATTTGCTGTAATTTCCAGAGTACACAAAAGGCTGTCCATAATATTGCACCGACATATTGGGACGGGGATAATATTCCAAACGGAAGGAAGAACGAAACATCTTTTGGTCGATGCGTGCCATGATATACCTACCTGCAACGGTTGTAACATATTGCATATCGTTGAAGCCATACTGATATTCGGGTGAAAAAGTGATTTTAACCGCATCGACAGGACGATAGCTAAAGTTAAGTCCTATATCATTCGAGTTCCCGACTTTATCGAATCCTGTTGATATACTTTCATAGAAACCGTAAGTAAATTTTTTACGATCATCGCTACTTAATGAATAGTTATAAAAGATATCTCCCGGTAATTTAAGAGACGGCCCCCCACGCAATACATAACTATCAATATTGGGGCCATCATAACCCACAAACACATTGGCATACCAGTAGTTTTTCAACTGACTGTCTACTCCGAAATTGCCACCCTTGAAAGTACTCCGTCCGCCATAGTCCCAACCTGTCCATTGATTGGTTTGGAAATTCAAAGTCCGGTAAAAACTTGCTGGCTTCCAAAGGCGGTATGTAGCCCAGATTACCTGAAAGATATCATCGGCCTTGCGTAAGTAACCAACATCATTTAAATCAAGACCAGGAGAACGCAAATTAAGCCAGAAAAGATATCGCCAATGTCCCTCGCCTTGTTTCAGAAAGACGAAGCTGCCTCCATTTCCAGTCAATGATGTTCGGGTGCTGTCATATTTCAGATAATGCGCATCCGGTCGTTGATAATAGTGGACCGAGGATTCCTGCAAGCTCTTGATAGCCGGAACCGATCCTGTAATCTGACTGAATTCACCCGACAACAATAAAGTATATTCTCTATTCTTCCAGTTTTGTTCGAAACGCAATCCACCGGTATAGGCAGATGCAGGAAGCAGATTTTTCAGGTTAGGATCTGCCAGATCCCGGTTGGTAGCTGTGATCTCACCCCCAAAACGGGTGTTCCCTTTATTGATGTCCTGCATTACACTGGCAACAAAATAATTGGTATATGGCTCCGATTCGACTTTGTTTTCCTCATTGTTGGTTGTCGTCAAGGCATACATCCGGTCGGTTACACTTTCCAGCACGCCCAATGAAAGACCGTCTTTGGTTTTGCCCGATAACTTGAATGCCCCCAAAATGCGCGTGTTCTCGGCATCCTTAACATAATCTCCATCCGGACTGTAATGTGGCTGCCGTCCGATACGCCTGGAATAGAAGAGGTTGTCGGAAGAATATCCGTTGTTCCCCATCGTAAGCTGAAAGCTCATCACATCCTTACCCTCAATAAAGAAAGGCCTTTTTTCACTAAAATAGGTTTCAAAACTGGAGAGGTTAACTTGAGACGGATCGGCCTCTACCTGTCCAAAGTCCGGATTAATCGTAAAGTCAAGGGTAAAATCATTGGTGATTCCCATCTTTCCATCCAATCCAACGCCCAGGTTGCTCTCATGTCCCTTGCTATAAGGATTGGCATTGTCTTTCTGATAGCTTTCCGTCTTGGCTACCATATAGGGCATGATGTCTTTTTGACGTTTTGGTCTTATTCCATTTATGCCCTTCAGTTCACCAAAAAGGTTTACAATTCCATTAGCCGACTTGGGAATTTGCCTCCAAACCGACGACTCTTGAAGACGGCTCAGCTGACGGACAACATTAAGGCCAAAGACATGTTCATTTTGTCCTGAAAACCTTAACTGATCCATGGGAATCCGCATCTCAGCTATCCAACCCTCCTTGTCAATGGAAGTCTTCGCAAACCAAACCGGATCCCAGGTCAAGTCGGTATTTCCATCATTTGTAAGGATGCCGTCGCTTTTAACACCGGAAGCACTCACGAAGAAAGCAAAAGCCGAGAGTTTATCATAATAGCTGTCAATACAAACACCGACAAAATCACCCTCCTGATCATCCCTCCGTGCCATTCTGGTTACTATTTTAGAAGGTTCGGTATCATAAGCACGAATCAGCACATAGACATTGTTCTCATCATAAAGCATTTTAAAAGCTGTTTTTTGCGTAGGAAGGGAATCTTCATTAGGTTCACGTTGAATAAAATCACCTGACCACTCTACTTGTTGCCACGCAGGATCGTCCCCTTTTCCATCAATTTCAGGAGCTTTCCCCAATAATAATTTTGTGTTGTATGTCCTTTGTGGAATTTCTTTTTTTACGCCGGATTTAGCATTGACAACAAGTGTTGTAAGTGCCAGCAACGTTATTATAAGAAAATACTTTTTCATAAGTGTATAATTTTAATAAATAGGCCTTATGGAACTCGCATGTATGATTTTCATCTTTGTTTGTAATTTTCAATCATGCTCGTTTCATGGATGATATATTAATCTGTAGTTGAAAATTCCTTATTATCGCTTTTAAGACGACAACGACTATAAAAAGTTACATACTGAAATTGAAAACGATATTGCACTTGCACTTACTAAATAGCAGAAGGGTCTCACAACTGTTCATGTTATGAGACCCTTCCTGATGTTCAAAGCAATTCATTCGTTGCTTTGAAATTAAAAATTATTTTTCCCCTCCGATATTAATTTGAATTGAGGAATCTGCCAGGCCTGCTGACTTAGCCTTGAGTTGTATAACACCCGGTTGGCCCGGTTTGGATCGTACAATGACCAAAGCAAGGCCATTAAAGGCTTTGTGTTCCTTAGCCTTGAAGGACTCAAAACTGGTAGCATCCCCGTTATCAACACCGACAATTTCACCGGGTCCCGAGATTTCAAACTGAACAAGATTATTTGAACGTGGCACCAATAATCCGTCTTTATCAGCAATAGTAACCGTAACGAATGAAAGGTCAAGTCCGTCATTCTTAATTACATTCCGGTCTGCCTGTAATGTTAATTTCGCAGCCGGTCCGGATGTTTTTTGAATATCTTCTGCCCATTTTTTACCATCCTTATAAGCAATGACTTTCAAAACCCCCGGTTGATAAACGACACTATCCCAACAAATACGATATTCGAGCGGCCCTTTTTTCTTTCTCCCCAGCGACTTGCCGTTTAGAAACAGTTCAGCTTCATCACCCGAGGTATAAACATGTACCGGTGTGATTTGTCCGACTCGTTCAGACCAGTTCCAATGTGGAAGAATGTGGGCCATTGGCAATTCCGGACGCCAATGTGCCTGATAATCATAGAAACGATCTTTTTTAAATCCAGCCAGGTCGACAATGCCGAAATAGGAACTGCGCGACGGTGTCCTTATCTTTCCAAGGGTCTTTAATTCTGCTTCCATTTTTGCCTTTTCTGTGGGATCGCTGACATTCAACAAATTGGTTAAATCGTTGTTGAATGGAGTCGGTTCACCCAGATAGTCCATTCCCGTCCACACAAACTCGCCAGCCATAAAAGGATTTTCATCCAGCGCTTTAAACTGAACATCGGGTGAATAAGCCCATCCGGGGGCATACAAGTCATAAGAACTTACCTGAAAACGGCCTCTGCCTTCGGCTTTGTTATTCGAAACCGGGAAGTAATATTCTCCTCTTGAACTTACGCAAGAAGA
>JAUZOX010000246.1 GCA_030706265.1 Bacteroidota bacterium
AAAAATCCGGGAGATAAAATTAAAATTTCTTTGATCAGGGACAATAAACCGATTGAATTGTACGTTGTGCTGATGGAGAAACAAAGTACGGAAATCGTCAATAAGGTTAATCCGGCTGTTTTGGATGAGTTGGGAGCTACGTTTAAGGAAATCCCTAATGACTTGAAAAACAAGTTGAGACTTAAAAGCGGTTTGCAAATAAATGAACTGAAAGAGGGACTTTTGTCCAATGCGGGTATCAAAAAAGGATTCATTATTACACAGGTAGATAAAAAACCGGTTCATAGTGTTGAAGAACTGTCGGGTCTATTGGAAAATAAGGAAGGCGGGGTTTTGATTGAAGGAGTCTATCCCAACGGAATGCGCGCTTATTATGGATTTGGATTATAAATCAAACACTTTTTTACATCGTGCCAATGAACGGAGATGCATCAGGAATGCATAGCCGGTGCCAGAGGTAAGGTGACATGATTAAATTGAAAGGAAAAAATGAGGCAACTAAAAATTTCTAAGTCGATCACGAATCGTGAGACGGCGTCGCTTGACAAATACCTACAAGACATAGGTAAGGAGGAAATGATCAATGCAGAGGAAGAGGTACAACTTGCTCAACGCATTAAAGCCGGTGATCAGGTGGCGTTGGAAAAACTCGTGAGAGCAAATCTTCGTTTTGTGGTTTCGGTTGCCAAGCAGTATCAAAATCAAGGATTGAGTCTGCCCGATCTGATCAATGAGGGAAACCTGGGTTTGATCAAGGCAGCACAACGATTTGATGAAACAAGGGGATTTAAATTTATCTCTTATGCTGTATGGTGGATTCGACAATCAATTTTACAAGCTTTAGCCGAACAATCCCGTATTGTTCGTCTTCCGCTAAATCAGGTGGGATCGCTAAACAAAATTAAAAAGGAGTCTTCACGTTTAGAACAAAAGTTCGAACGTCCTCCCTCACCACAGGAAATTGCTGAAGCGCTCGAGATCCCTGAGCATAAAATTGATGCAGCCCTTAAGATTTCGACCCGTTACGTTTCTATGGACGCACCCATCTCTGAAGATGACGATACCAAGTTCATCGATGTGTTCGTGAATGACGATACGTCAAATACGGACGATGGTCTGATGCGTGAATCACTGGCCAAGGAGATTGAACGCTCATTGGCTACACTTACCGAAAAAGAACGTGACGTCATCAACCTGTATTATGGAATCGGTATGCCGCATGGTCTTACGCTTGAGGAAATCGGTTCTAAATTTGATCTGACACGCGAACGGGTGCGCCAGATTAAAGAAAAAGCGATCAGAAGATTGAAACACACTTCCCGGAGCAAATTATTAAAGGCTTATTTGGGACAATAATCAATGATTTTTTAAATAAGGAAGAATGCCGGAAGTCCGGCATTCTTTTTTTATTTATCTTTGCATCCCAGTGTATAAAGGCAGTATACACCGGATTACGCTAATTTCATGCGCTTTCCTCTTCCGGGCAAACCGGGATGCCCTTAATTTTCTGTACATTTATATCTTTTTCAATATTTTCATTATCCGAGATAAAGAAATCTATCACGGTAAATTTTATTTTATGAAACGAGCATGTTTTGAAACACAAACACCGGTTAAAATCTTATGTGCGAGTTCCATACGACCATTTTAATACAAATTATTTACTTATGAATAACACAAAGTATATTTTCGTATTAGGAGGAGTTGCTTCTTCTCTCGGAAAAGGAATTATCTCTGCCTCACTGGCAAAATTGTTACAGGCGCGTGGCTTTACGGTAACAATCCAAAAACTTGATCCTTACATCAATGTTGATCCGGGTACGCTTAATCCGTATGAACATGGTGAGTGTTATGTTACCGAAGATGGTGCCGAAACCGATCTGGACCTGGGTCATTATGAACGTTTTTTGAATGTCAGAACCTCACAGGCGAACAACGTTACCACCGGTCGAATTTATCAATCTGTTATACAGAAAGAACGTCGTGGGGACTACCTGGGCGAAACCGTTCAGGTTATTCCACACATTACCGATGAAATAAAGTATAGCATTCAATTGCTTGGTAACGATGGAAATTATGACTTTGTGATCACCGAAGTGGGGGGAACAGTGGGTGATATCGAATCATTACCTTACATCGAAGCGATACGTCAACTGCGTTGGGAGCTGGGAAAAAGCGTTGTTACCATCCATCTGACCCTTATCCCTTATTTACGGGCTGCTGGAGAACTCAAGACCAAGCCGACGCAACACTCTGTCAGGGCGTTGCTTGAATCGGGGGTTCAGGCCGATATTATTGTTTGCCGGACCGAAAAACATATCACCGACAGCATGAGAAGCAAGATCGCCTTGTTCTGTAACGTTGAGCAGAAAGCAGTCATTGAGTCGATTGATGCCGAATCCATTTATGACATTCCCCTGTTGATGATGGAAGAGAAACTGGACCAGGTGGTGCTTGAGAAACTGGGTATGCCGATGGGCTCGGAACCCGACATGAAACGCTGGAACGAGTTTCTGTTCCGGCTGAAAAATCCAAAGGAAGAAGTGACAATCGGGTTGGTGGGAAAATATGTTGAGTTGAAGGATGCTTACAAGTCGATCAATGAAGCATTCGTTCATGCGGGTACGACACATCAATGCAAGGTTTCGGTGCGTTTGGTGCATTCGGAATATGTCAACGAACAAAATGTTGCCGAAAAGCTTGCCGGTCTTGACGGGGTTTTGGTTGCACCCGGTTTTGGAGAACGGGGTATTGAAGGGAAAATCATTTCAATCCGCTATGCCAGGGAAAATAAGATACCCTTCCTCGGCATTTGTCTTGGTATGCAATGTGCCGTGGTTGAATTTGGCCGGAACGTATTGGGTTACACCGATGCCCATTCCACCGAGATGAATTCAAAGACACCATATCCGGTGATCGATATCATGGCATCGCAGAAGAAAATAACGTCCAAGGGTGGAACAATGCGCCTGGGTATTTATCCATGTACGCTTAAACCCGGGACCAAAGTCTTCGAAGCATATCTAAAAACCGATATAAAAGAGCGTCACCGCCATCGTTATGAGTTCAACAACAAATATCTGGAGGCATATGAAAATGCGGGCATGATGGCTGTGGGGATCAACCCGAAGGATAACCTGGTAGAGGTTGTCGAACTGACCGATCATCCCTGGTTCGTGGGGGTTCAATTCCATCCCGAATATCAAAGTACTGTGGCAAATCCACATCCTTTATTTGAAGGTTTTGTGAAAGCTGCCATAGATTATAAGCAAAAAGTTCAATAAGGCGTCGAATTCTGCTTATAAGAATACACAATGCTGTTACGGAGGGCGTAACAGCATTGTTTTTTTAACTTAGTAACATTTTGCATTCACCCAAAAAGAGTATCTTTGCAAAGTTTTTTAAAAATCATACACATTAAATGGATAAAAAATCGATAATTGGTTTAGTACTGATTTTTTTATTGATGATGGGATATAGTTTATGGAACAGACCATCAGAAAAACAACTTCAGGCTCAACGACATAAAAATGATTCCATCGCTGCCGTACAGGGACAGTTAGCAGCAGCTGCAAAAACGAATCAGCTAAAGGGATCAGATGCCGCAGACTCAGTAAAAAAAGACAGTTTAAATCAGAAGACTGTTACCGGTGCATTTGCCAAATCAAGTCGTGGCGAAAACAAAGTGTATACCTTAGAAAATGACGTTGTAAAACTTCAAATAGACACCAAAGGGGGAAGAATTGCTCAGGCCGATTTAAAAAAGTACCTGACTTATGATAAATTGCCCTTAACGTTATTTACAAGAGATAGTTCCGAGTTTAATATCTCACTGCCTTCGGGAAATCAGATCGTTAATACTGCCGATTTATATTTTGAACCTTTTTGGTACAATCAGACTCAAAAAGGACAGGATAAGCTGAAGGTGACCGGAAAGGACTCATTGAAATTCGGGATGCGGGTTTATGCCAGGGGAGCCGACTCGGTTGTTAACAGAAGTAGTTACATTGAGTACCTGTATACGTTGACCGGTAATGAATATATGGTCGGCGTAAAGATCAACTTTGTCGGGATGAAGGGAGTCCTTGCCGATAATGTCAACTACCTTAATCTGGACTGGAAATCGCGTCTGCGTCAACAGGAAAAGTCATTATCCACCGAACAGAACAATACGACCATCTATTATAAATATTATCAGACTACAGACGTAGATTATTTTAACGAACAAAAGGATAAGAAAGATGCCATCAAAACAAAATTGAACTGGATCTCTTTTAAACAACAATTCTTTTGTACGAGTCTGATCGCTAAAGATTATTTTATCAATGCCGACCTGGCTTGTACCAAGTCAACAAAGGTAGAAACACCCGGTCGGGCCCTCAAACATATGGAGGCTTCAATTGCACTACCTTATGAACAGGGGAAATCCATTGACATGAAGATGTATCTGGGGCCCAATAAATACAAGGAATTCCGTAAATATAAATTGCAACTTGAAAAACAGATCCCCCTTGGATGGAGTTTCTTCCTGTTGTCATGGATTAACCGTTTTGCAGTTATTCCGGTATTTGACTGGCTTAGTGGTTTTGACCTCAATTACGGGATCATAATCCTTCTTCTCACCATTGGTTTAAAGATTGTTCTTTTCCCGATTGCCTATAAGACGTATATGTCTTCGGCCAAGATGCGTATCTTAAAGCCAGAGATCGACGAGATAACAAAGAAATTCCCCAAGAAAGAAGATGCATTGAAGAAACAACAAGCCACCATGACCCTGTATAAGAAGGCAGGGGTCAATCCCATGTCGGGTTGTTTGCCGATGTTGCTGCAGTTGCCTATT
>JAUZOX010000247.1 GCA_030706265.1 Bacteroidota bacterium
AAGTGCGTTATCGCTCCGTGTGGTGTTGAAATTGATATTTGCCTTTGCGATCAGGATATCGGCTGAATCAATATTTTGTTCAAGGCGCAATCCGATATTGTGATTGTCTCTGAAATCTTTGCTTTGTGTGGTGTCTGCATTCTTAAAACTGGAGTTTTGCAGAAAAGTCTCTTTTTTTGATGTCTGAAAGAGCGTACGGGTGGTTTGGTTATAGGTGTAATTTGAATTCAATTTGGTCTTTTTATTATCAAAATTGTAGTTGACGCCTGCTCCGTAGTTATCCGTAAGTCCACGGCCATCATAATAATTCATTAAGCCATTATCAGAATTCGAGTAATAGTACATGTTGTTGTTAAAGCCAAAGTCCCCGTTATCATAATTATTCGAACTCTGACCCATGAATTCACTGTAGTCATCCCAGTTTACACCCGTTTGATTGATGTTGTTACCAAATCCGATAAAAGAGAGTTGCTGTTTCTGGTCAAATCTGTTGTAGTTTCCCTTTAGGGCCCATCGGCTTTGATCTCCCCCCGCTGCGGTGAGTTTGCCAAAAGCACCTTTCTTATATTCCGCTTTCAGGCTCAGATTCATCGACTTGGTGTCCTTCACCCCATCGTCTATGCCGGTAAGTTTTGACTGCTCCGACTTTTCATCGAAGATTTGAACCTTGGAGATGGTTTCTGCTCCCAGATTTTTTGTGGCAAATTTAGGATCGTTGCTAAAGAAAGTTTTGCCCTCTACATAGAGACGTGTTACATCCTTCCCTTCCGATTTGATATTCCCATCAGCATCAACTTCCAATCCGGGAAGTCTTCGGAGCAGATCCTCAACGGTTGATCCGGGTGGAACCTTAAATGAAGCTGCATCATATTCAATCGTGTCACCCCTGAACTTAAGCGGAGCCCTTGCTGCCTTAATGACTACTTCGAGCAACATCTTGGCAACCATTTTGAGCTCTATTTTCCCCAGATCAATTGTTTCACTTGTCGAAACGGGGAGGTACTGCTGATATGGATAGTAACTCATGAGCGATACCTTTAACAGATATCCACTGTTTTTGATGTTTTTAAATTCAAATCCACCGTTATTGTCAGCCGAAGTGAAGTTTAGGAGCGTGGAGTCTTTTTTGCTCAACAGCATGACTGTCGCCGAGGGAATGGTTACACCGGCAGAATCGCAAATTGTACCTTTAATGGTCACTCTTGCCGGTGTCTGGGCAAAAAGATGAGAAAAACACAATAATAGCAGACTAAAAGCAAACAGGAGTTTTTTCATTATAATGCAGTTTAGTTGTGTTAAATGTTTATTTTGTTTCTATTGGAAGGCAAAAACAGTATTTTAATTGAAGGCGGGAAAAAGAATTCTAATGTTCAAAGAACGATGTTGTTATAAAACGTAAGCTTTTAATATGAATATCGCTTACAAATAAAACATTTTTAAAATAACTTTAAATAAACACATATTTATTACAAAAATAATAAACATTTATTACAAAAAAATTTATTTTATGCGTAGGTAATATGTATTAAATCGGTTGAATGGAACCTGCATGAATGCCCGGTTCATTGCTGTTGTATTTTTAGTCATGCCCGGTTTATATGTGATTGAAATTGAATGGGACACCGCATCATCGGAGGGCATCCGTTTTGACTTTTCCTGAACCCAATCAAGCATTTGTTTAACGACGCTGTAATATTCTGATCTTTTTTTTCTCCTATGCCTTGCATGATTTTCAGATTGGATTTTTTGCGGTTTTATCAACAACAGGCTTGAACGGATAACGTCCCTTTTATTCCAGCTTTATGAGCTGAAGCTGGATAAAGCAAATTGTTTTTTTACTTAAAATATGTTCCTTTTTGTTCTTTATGTTGTGTAAAATATTTTACTGATAATTTGGGACCGTATTTTCATTTTTGAAGTCGGACAGATTTAATCTGCAATGCTTTTACCTACTCCTCATAAAAGACGTAAAGCCAAAAGTACTTTTATTCACCCTCAATTTCCATATTGGGATCGTGCTCGGGGATGAGCATGAAAAGATTCTTTTAGACTTTTCATGCAGTCTCTCCTGGTTAAAAATTACGCATTTGCGAAAGTAAAGTAATGTTTAAAGTATCCAAAAACGGTACAATTTTGTAAAGGTTAAACGTTACCTTGAAAAATGCAAATATTCTAAGAGTTATTGTATGAACTCCCCGTTTTTTTGGATGAAACCTCTTTTTTGGGGA
Source organism: Bacteroidota bacterium (assembly GCA_030706265.1). Classification (GTDB taxonomy): domain Bacteria; phylum Bacteroidota; class Bacteroidia; order Bacteroidales; family Cfx3-03; genus Cfx3-03. The sequence goes on from JAUZOX010000247.1 coordinate 2,229, forward strand.
GTAAGAAATGAAAAAGATTTCAGATTTATCGAATCTGCAGTGGCGAAATCTTGAAACGAATATTGGTTGTGATTAGGTCTTATTCAGAAAATAATAAGCAGTGTTTAGAAGAGTCTGTCTTAATCCATGCTGTCATTGCGGGCTTGACTGGTGAAACCGTAAGCCGGAGTGGAAAGGTTTGTTTAATCCCCAATCCTTATAAAAGTCCTTAATCGCAAATTTGGTCCAAGTTACGGCTATCGCCTAAACTTGAACCCAATATGCTTACGCCTAAACCTGGACCAGGAATGATGCTAGTTCCATACGACCTGTTTAATCAAATTTTTTTCTTTGAAATAGATTTCTATTTCAAAGATAGGGGATTATTTTAATTCTTTCAGAATCCTTAATGCCTCATCCACGTGCTGTGTCGCTTGGGATTGTGAATTAAAAGTATAAACCACCTTTCCTTTTTTATCTACGATATAAGTCACACGTCCGGGGATAAAGCCGAATAGATTCGCAGGTACCCCAAATCGTTTTCTGATTTCGTTTCCTTCATCGCTCAGCAAGGTATAGTTTAGCTTATACTTTGTGGCAAACTCCTTGTGGCTTTCAACTGATTGTCCGCTTATACCTATGATTATCGCATCCTCTTCTTTAAATACTTCAAATTGGTCGCGGAAATAACAGGCTTCTTTTGTACATCCCGGAGTATCGTCTTTAGGATAAAAATAAATCACCAGGTTTTTCTTGCCCAATACTGTGCTGATATCAAATAAATTCCCGTCCTGATCGGGTAAAGTAAATCCGGGTACAGTACTTCCTTTTTCGATTTTATGCATGGTCACATGGATTTTTATGAAGATGAAACGAGCATGTTGCAAAAACACAAACACCGATGAAAATTATCCATGCGAGTTCCATACGACCAATTTAATACAAATTATTTTCGTATGAAAAGCAATGAGAATCACCGGTAAAGCACTATATTAGCGATACAGGTTATGATATTTCGGATAGGTTTCATTAGCTGGTGTGGATTACAGTATGAATAATTCAAAGGCCAAAGAGATGTGAACAGATTCATGGTATGCAGCATTTATTCCTTTTTCGGAAACCAGGGGACAAAAGAACTGGTTTTATTAATATAATCCTGATATTCAGGCTTATTTGTTTTTAGCGTTTTCTCAAGCAATGCAACACCGGAAACTTTAATGATGAGTATGATCATTAAGACCGAACCCAATGCCGGTAGATAACTCCCTGCAGCCAGACATATAAAACCGTAACCACACCAGACGGTGGCATCACCAAAATAATTGGGATGGCGGGTATAACGCCAGAGTCCTTTGTCCAGCACCTTGCCTTTGTTTGCAGGATCGGCCTTAAACAGGGCCAGTTGCAAATCTCCGCCTGCTTCAAATATGAACCCAATAATCCATAGTATAATACCAATAATATCAAATAAGCCTAACGAGTTCGACCTGGTATGAAATTGTGCTCCCAACAAAGGGGCCGAAATGAGCCACATCAATATTCCCTGTAATAGAAACGTCTGAAAAAAACTGATCCACCAGTAGCGATTTTCTCCATAATCCTTCCTGAATTTCTGGTATCTGAAATCTTCACCCTTTCCATAATTACGCCAGGCCAAATAAGCCGTTAGCCTCAGTCCCCAGATCGTAACCAATATCATCAATACTGTTTTGCGAATTCCGTAATCATCAGTATTGAGGTAATAAACCAGTGAAGTAGCAACAAATCCAAGGCCCCAAAACAGATCTATGATGCTTACATTTTTTATCTTTAAACTGATCAGCCACAGGATTGTCATCATGATCAGAATGACGCCCAGGGCCAAAAAATAAATCTTAAAAAATGTCATTGATCTTTTTTTGGTTTAAAAAACTTATTGGTGGATTATTTCCCTGATAAGTGAAATTATCGGTAATTCTGAAATCAGAAGGATTAACGTACAATAGTGTGCTAAAGTTTTCTGTTTTCAAAGAAAAATTGAGATGATTTTGTATGAATCATCATAAATCACAATACCTCTTTAATGCTATCTGACCAATAAACACCAAAAGCTATGAAACAGGGTGGTTGGATATTTTTAGATATCAGTTTATGTGTCAGATAATCATTGATTTATATAGTTTATTCAACCAATTAACGGATAATTAAAATTTAATTTATTTTCTGATCTCCCCTGTATATTTTACTTCTTTCCAGTCTTTTATGCCAATCACACTTTTGTAAGGATCGAAGACCTTATTTTCGTTTGGGGTGTCTGCGGCTTTATAAACATACCAGACCGGCTTTGCACCTCCGGGCTCCTGTTCGTCATCCGGAAAACGGCGAAGCTCGATTCGCAGGCCCCCCTCGCCTCTGCCATCAATCCAGTTATGCCATTGAAAGCCGTCAATACCATCAAGCTTTTCCAACTTCTTCCAGGTATAAGCAAAACCGGCCGCCTGTTCCTTTAAATCCTGTTCGGAATAGTTTTTTGAATTCGTTCCATTTTCTGAAAGCCAGAGGGTTCTTTTGATTTTTCCTTTGTAAAGAACTTCAGGCAATTTGATCCATGCATTCAAGACTTCAAGGTTGGCAAAGGTGATGAGCGG
>JAUZOX010000248.1 GCA_030706265.1 Bacteroidota bacterium
AGAAAGATCTTTGTCGGCAGTGGCATCCGCTACGATATGCTTGTAGGGCGCAGTCACGAGGAGGCCGAACGCTACGGCACCGATGAATATCTGCGCCAACTGGTGAGCCGCCATGTGTCGGGCAGGCTCAAAGTAGCACCCGAGCACACCTCCGACAAGGTGCTTAAGGTGATGCGCAAGCCATCCTTCAAATTGTTTCACCAGTTCAAGCGTCGCTTTGACGAGGAGAACCGGCTGGCAGGTCTAAGGCAGCAGCTTATTCCTTATTTCATCTCCAGCCATCCCGGCTCTACATTGATCGAGATGGCCGAACTGGCCGCCGAGACCAAACAGATGGGGTTCCAGCTCGAACAGGTTCAGACTTTTACCCCCACGCCCATGACGCTGGCCACGGTCATGTTTTACACCGGCTACGACCCTTACACCCTGAAGCCTATCTTTACCGCCCGCAAGATCGACGAGAAGAAGGACCAGCAGCTTTTTTTCTTCTGGTACAAGAACGAGAACCGGGCTTTTATCCGGCAGAAACTATTGGCGCATCATCGACCCGATCTGGTCAAGAGATTATTGGATAGGGGATAAGAACTTTGATTATCGTCTTCGGGCGAAAGATACAGGTTGTTTTCTCTTTCGCCTCCTCGCTTCCTATCCGGTGCGTTTTGAAAGCACTTACCTTGTTTGAACCTGAAATAAATTTTCCGAAAGATAAGATATCCACACATTATTCTGTAGGATTGACTCTTGTGGTTATCCGAAGGCAGCTTGGAGCAGTGGCTGTGACAGTTTAGATAAGATTTTCCTTTCATTCATGCACTTTGTCATGCCCGTGGATGGCAAGAATGAAAAGCGGCTCCTTAATTACCGGAAGTTTATACCTTCTATTTCCCTTTAAGACAGTTAGTGTAGAAATAAAGGAGAATATTTCACAGATAATAAGAAGGTTCGCTTTGTGAAGCAGCAGCAAAATCAAGTATATATGATAGGATGAGGAACCTTATGGTGTCACATGTGGCTTTCCGTTTTAAGCCAGCGCTTTACCGAGCGCTTCAAAGATCACGGTGGCTTCGTCGTTCAGCGAAGTTACCAGTGTCTCTTTCTCCTCGTGGGATAGCTCTTCGTCGATAAGCTTTTCCAGCCTGACCAGGATGGGGACCACAGGATTTTCTCCCAGCTGCGAGAAAGGGGTCAGCATCTTATGGGCTATTTCTCCAAGTTCCCGGTCGTTGCTGTTGCCAAAACAGTCGTTTAGATGGGCCAGATTCAATTTTCCATTTTCGAGGAACAGAACGATCACCTTGTTAAGGGCCACATCATCATTTCCCGTAAACTGGCGTAACGAATCGATCATAGCAGGCTCTCCATCCGGTTCCGACTTCTGAGTACCGGTCTTTACCGCATTTTCGGGAAGTTCCTGGCTATCCACAAGTTCATAATCGACACCCAGCACCGTTAAGATCTTATCCAACACCTGCGCGCTCGTGAAAGGCTTCAATAGGAAGTCGTTGATGCCGGCTTTCAGGTAATTGTCAAGGTCGTCTTTCATCACGTTAGCCGTAAAGGCAATCACCGGAATAGCGGACTTCTGGCTGTCCTCGATGGAACGGATATAGCGGGTAAGTTGTATCCCGCTCACTTCGGGCATATGAATATCCGTCAGCACGATGTCATAGTTGTTTTTCAGCACCATTTCCATGGCATCGAGCCCATTCCTGACCTCATCGTATTGGATTCCCCATTCGTCCAGCATCATGCGGGTGAGCTGAATATTGTATTCATCGTCGTCAACTAACAGCAGGTGCTTATTTTTGATCTGTTCCACGTTGGGCTTGCCGGCAACCTGTTTCACGTAGCTCACCCTTTCTTCCGTTGCCGGTAGATAAGGGATTGCCACCGTAAACACGGATCCTTCCTCAAGCTTGCTTTCCACCATGATGGTTCCGTTTTGCAGCTCGGTCAGCTTCTTGCAGATGGCAAGTCCCAATCCTGTGCCACTGAATCTGCGGGTCGAAGAAGCATCAGCCTGGCTGAAGGCATCGAATATCAACTCCTGTTTCTCGGGTTCGATTCCCATCCCGGTATCGGCAACCTGAAACTTCAAGATGATGTTTTCCCCCTCGTTTTCACGGGTACATATGATCTTTACGAATCCCTTGTCCGTAAATTTGATCCCATTGTTGGTCAGGTTGATTAAAATTTGTTTTAACCTGATGGGGTCTCCGGTGACAAACAAATCATCCACAGACGAGGCCTCTGATTCGAGCGCAAGGTTTTTCTTCTCAGCTTGCAGCTGCAAGGTGTCCACCACTTCCCTGACTACGGCGGCAGGTTCAAAGGGCACTGCATCGATCCTGAGCTTGCCGGCTTCGATCTTGGAGAAGTCCAAAATATCGTTCACCGTAGCCAGTAACAGGTCTGAAGACTTTTGTACAGCCGAGATGAACTCGCCCTGTTTTTTGTCCAGTTCGGTTTGCGACAGCCGTTCAGAATAACCAATAATGGCATTGAGCGGTGTCCTGATCTCATGACTCATGTTAGCCAGAAACTCCTCTTTCACCCTGGCCAGTTCTTCGGCTCGCTGTTTGGCAATCATGAGTTCCTGGTTTAGCAGGATATTCTTCCTGATCCCGTTGAAGATATAGATCGTGAAGAGAATCACGGTAAGCAGTGCTGCCCCGGCCACCATCGAGACGATCATGACAGACCGGTTGCCGATGTCGGAAGCTGAAATGGCCCCTGCCTCCTGTTGCACCTGTTCCGCCTTTTTGAAATAGTCGATGATGACCATTAGCTGTGTGACCATCTTTGAGTTCAGCCTTATCAGCAATGTCTCCCTCCGGTTCAGTTCATCATCCGTGGCCAGCCTGATCTCGTTCGTTTGGTTGTACATCTTCCTCAAGCGGCTGATGTAGTTTGTGTCTTTGATCGGGATGTAGCTCGAATCCACCTTGGTGCTCCGCTTTGCCCTCACGATGGGCAGGGCAGGTTTGGCTTCTTCTTTTTTGGGCTTGGGCTTGTTTAGGCCCAGGAGCCGTTGAAAGAACTTGCGTTTCACCGCAGCGCTGGCCTCCGCCTTGGTCTTTGGAGGGTAGATGGTGTCAAAGGTAGTAATGTCGGTGGTTCTGGTTAACAGTTTGATCTTGGCCGAATCCTTCGCGGCCAGGGAGAGCTGGTCCCAGTTCATTGGAGAAGCAGATATGGAGTCCCGGCTTTTCTTAAACTCGATGAACCTTTCGATGTTCCTCATCTTCTGGCTCACCAGCAGTCTGACAGATCTAAGCCTCTTCCGCTGGATCGGGTCATCGTTCATCAGCTTGGTCAGGGCCTGAATGTTGGTGTCGACCTGGTAGATATAAGACTTGTAATGAAAGAAGTCGATGTTCTTGTGGGTGATGGAATAAAGCCGGATACTGTTCTCGGCATAATTGGCCGCCCTGAGCGCATTCTCCAGCCGTTCCAGCTTGGGATTGGGCTGGGTAAGGGTGACCATGGAGTTTACCAGCTGCCTGGTGCTCTTGAAAGCGATAAATCCAGCAATTCCCACGGCGATGAGCACCAGACTGAAGCCAATGATTACCTGTGCCTTGAGTCCGGAGAATCCCGACGGTAAGCGTTCTTTTGCCATTTTAACCCCACTTTTTTTCTTTAAGCGAAAATACTAAAAATGCAGAAGATTAGTTTATTAAATACTCATAATAATTTAACATCGCAACAGAATTATTATGATGCCAGGCGATAATAAGCCAAAAAGACCTTTTTTAAGATTTGGTAGTTTATCATAAATATTTATCTTTGTTTTATGATCGAAAATGCTTTATGGTTTAGAAAGTTCCTTCTCTGGAGGACCAGAAATATTGAACAACGCACTTTTGTACTGCTTTTAAGTCTTTTCGTGGGATTGATTAGTGGATTGGCCGCCGTCATCCTCAAAAACACGGTTTTTTATGCTCACCAGTTTTTAACTAAGGGGTTCGCCTCCAATAGCGGTAACCTGCTTTACCTGGCCTATCCTCTCATCGGGGTCATCCTTACTGTCATTTATGTCCGGGGCTTGCTCAAGGAAAAGATCGGACATGGCATCACCCGTGTGCTGTATGCCATCTCACAAAACAACAGCCACTTGAAGCCTCACAACAACTATTCCTCCATGATTGCCAGTACGCTGACCGTAGCCTTTGGAGGATCAGTTGGACTCGAGGCCCCCATCGTCATGACCGGTTCTTCCCTGGGGTCCAATCTGGGAAGGATCTTTCAACTTGATTACCGTTCCCTCACGCTGCTGATCGGCTGCGGGGCTACCGGCGCCATAGCAGGTATCTTCAAGGCCCCCATTGCAGCCATTATCTTTACCCTCGAGGTGTTGATGCTCGACCTGACTATGGCATCGCTCATTCCTTTGCTCATTTCCGCTGTTACGGCTGCCTCACTCTCTTATTTCCTGATGGGAAAAGATGTGCTTTTCCAATATGATGTTCAGATGCCATTTCAACTCAGGAACATTCCCTTCTATGTCATGCTGGGCATCGTCTGCGGCTTCGTATCGCTTTATTTTAACCGGACCAGCGAGTTTCTCGAATCCAAGTTTACCCGTATTAAGAATATCGCACTGCGAATGATAGTGGGCGGTCTCGGTCTTAGCTTGCTCATCTACTTATTTCCCCCGCTCTTTGGAGAAGGGTATGATGTGCTGGCCAATATCCTGAAAGGAAACGGGATGGAAATGGTCGCAGGCAGTCATTTTTATTCCTGGCACAACGATGTATACTGGTTTATCGGGTTCCTGTTCCTGATTGTGGTTTTCAAGGTCATCGCAATGTCCTTTACCAATGG
>JAUZOX010000249.1 GCA_030706265.1 Bacteroidota bacterium
CACGGATGCTTTTAGTGAATCGCACAATTGGTATGGAAAGTCGTATTTGGCTATTGATCAGGGTCCGATTGTGGTGATGATCGAAAACTACCGGTCCGGCCTGTTATGGAAGCTGTTCATGAGTTGCCCTGAAGTCAGGGCTGGATTAAAAAAGCTTGATTTTCATAGTACTGCAATTCATGAAGAATGAAGACAAATCTTTTATTTTGGATTTTGTTTATTCTTTTTACGACGGACATTTGCCATGGGCAGCGGGAACAACGTACTTATTGTAATCCGATGAATCTGGATTATGGGTTTACCCCTATTCCCAATTTTGCAGCCGAAGGCCGGCATCGTGCAACTGCCGATCCGGTCATCACCTTGTACAAGGGAGACTATTATCTGTTTAGCACCAACCAGATGGGTTACTGGTGGAGCGATGATCTTTACCGGTGGAAGTTTATTTCACGTTCTTTTTTACGTCCAGAGCACAAGGTTTATGATGACTTATGCGCTCCTGCTGTTTGGGTACAGGGAGACACGTTACTGGTCTATGGATCAACATACACTAAAACTTTTCCGATTTGGATGAATACCGATCCCAAGACTGGCAATTGGAAAGAAGCTGTCCACAAATTCCAGGTCGGAGCCTGGGATCCTGACTTTTTTCTGGATACAGACGGGCGCTTATATCTTTTTCATGGCAGCAGTAACGAATATCCGCTTTATGGAATCGAGATCAACCGAAAGAACTTTGCACCGATCGGGAATGAAACAGACCTTTTTAAACTGGATGATGAACGTTTTGGATGGCAACGTTTTGGTGAATATCAGGATAATACATTTCTGAAACCATTTATCGAAGGAAGCTGGATGACGAAGCACAACGGGTTGTATTACCTGCAATATGGCGCTCCCGGCACAGAATTCAGTGGTTACGCAGATGGGGTCGAAGTAAGTGACAATCCTCTAGGGCCTTTTAAACCCCAGCTCCACAATCCATTTTCATATAAACCCGGCGGATTTATTCGTGGTGCCGGACATGGCTGCACATTTCAGGATCGGTATGGTAATTGGTGGCATATTTCTACCGTTTCAATTTCGGTAAAGAACAATTTCGAACGCAGATTAGGACTTTGGCCAGCCGATTTTGACAACGATAATGTCTTGTATGCCAATACCGCCTTTGGCGATTATCCCCATTACCTGCCCACGGCACACAACATGAAGCTATTCAAACAAAACCATACCTTGAATACTTTTACGGGATGGATGTTGTTAAACTACAATAAGCCTGTAACCGTATCTTCCACTTTTGGCGATTATACAGCCAATAACGCAGTTGATGAAAGCATCAAAACATACTGGAGTGCCGAGACTTCCAATTCCGGGGAATGGTTACAAACCGATCTGGGGCAGCTAAGTACCGTCAATGCCGTTCAAATCAACTATGCCGATCAGGATGCAGCTATTCTTGGCAAGGCCAACGATATCTATCATCAATATCGTCTTTATTATTCTTTGGATAATAAAAACTGGACGATATTAAAAGATAAAAGCACGAATCAAACCGATGTACCTCATGATTATGTTGAATTGCAAAAGCCTGTAAAAGCACGTTATATAAAACTGGTCAATGTGCACATGGCTTCCGGAAAGTTTGCCATCTCGGGACTCAGGGTATTTGGAAATGGTGGCGGAGCCAAACCGGATACGGTAAAGAACTTTGTGGTTTTACGGACGACTTATGATAAACGGAGTGCGTGGATAAAATGGCAGACTGTTGATAATGCGTATGCTTATAATATTTACGTTGGAATAGCACCCGATAAGTTGTACAACTGTATCATGATTTATAATGCCAATGAGTATTATTTTAAAGGAATGGACAAAGAACTGCCCTATTATTTTCAGATCGAGGCCATCAATGAAAACGGTGTGTCGCAACGTACCAAGATTCTGCGCTCAGAATAAGCTGTCAAGGGATGTTGTTTTTCTTGTCATTTGAAGCATGCTGTCATGAGAAGCAACTCAAAATTAAAAAATTAGTGTAGTTTGAATTTATTCTTTTTCTTTGCGGTTTAAAAGAAAATGGATTATCTCTTTTTTAAAACGATCATATTGTAAACTTTAAAAAATTGAAAATGATATTAGATGCTCTAAAATCAAAGTGGTTAAATAATTATAAAACAGCTCCTGAACAACTCAATAAAATGGCCAGGGTAAAGGGGGTTATCAGCGCGTTCAATGTGAACATCGATGCCGTGATTAAAATCAATGGCGCAATGATTGAGAAAATCATTGCCGCACATTCATTGGATCAGAACCAGATACTTGAAGACGGAAAGAAAAGAATCAGTTTGAAGGAAGACGCCATCAGGGGGATAATACATTGCTTTAAAAGCGGTATTGCAGAAGAGTGGTTGATTCGTGATAAAGAAATGTTTTTCTGGCTCAACGAAAATATTGGATACGATAAGATGCAAATGGGCGGGCAAGGCGGCATCGTTGCAAATGCCATGGCCGTGTGTGGGGTCGACCCTGTTTATGTTCATTGTGCCTCACTGCCCAAAGATCAGGCAAAGCAGTTCCTGAATCTTCCTAACCTGGTTACCGTGGATGAAGACGGGAAAATAGCGCAGGCCTATACCATAGAACGCAAAGCCGATCTTCCATTGATACACTGGATCATTGAGTTTAATGCCGGTGATAGTGTAACCATCGCAGGAAAACAGTTCACCTGCCCCAAAGCCAATCGTTTTATAGCGACTTATGATCCCCTTAACTTTAAGCTGTATATCGACGAGACCTTTGCCGAAAAAATGGCAGCCGAAGAAGTTAATCATGAATATATTATTTTATCAGGATACCAGATACTTACAGAATATAATGATGAAGGAACATCGGGAATAGACCGGGTTGATGCCTCTAAAAAAATAATCCAGAGCTGGTATCATGAAGGAAAGAACTCAATCTTACACCTTGAAGTCGCTTCGACGCAGGATAAAACCATCCGTAAATATCTGCTGGATAACATAGCGAAGAACATTGACAGCGTTGGCTTTAACGAACGCGAACTGATCGATATCCTTGAAGTTATCGATCAGCATGAACTTGCCGGGATCTGCAATAAAAACACCAATAGCAAAAACCTATTCAAGGGGATGCTTAAAATATTCGAATACCTCAACTGTTCACGTATGCAGCTGCACATGTTCGGATTGTACATTACGCTCCAGAGGAAGGGATTTAAGATTTCACCCGTTCAAAATCGCAACGGAATGCAGTTGGCGGCAGTCATCGCAGCTGCCAAAGCGGGGACTGGTGCCATTGATTCAGCCGATATCTTGCTTTGGGCTAAGGATCGTGAGGTTTCGGAAGTGGGCCTTAATGAATTGAATAGCCTTGCTGAATATGTCGCAACAGAATTTGGTGAAAACAATCTGATTGAAGAAGGAATCTTCGCGAATGATGAGATCGAAATTGTTGCTGTTCCTACGATAATTATCGATAAACCATTGACTTTGGTTGGGATGGGAGACACCATCTCATCTATCTCTCTTGTCGGAGCCAGGTAGATTTGTCAAGGATACCGATCAATAAAAAAACGCAGAGCGACCAAATCCTGTTTCTCTGCGTTTTTCTGTTTTGGATTATCTGATGGCTACATCCCAGACTTTCGAAAGTCTTGACTTGCCTTCAGGACCTTCTACATAGAGAGCCACGATATACAGTCCCGGTTTTTCATAGGTGTGAATGGGATGCTGTTCGGTTGATTCTTTACCGTCGCCAAAGTCCCATTTCCAGGAAGTAATCTTACCGATTGACTCATCCTGAAATGCAACCAGACGCCGATTCATGTCGAGAACTTTAAAAGACCATTTAGCCTCTATCTTCTTGACATATTGAGGCTCGAGTGGCATCAGCATGGCTGTTCTCATGTCGGATGCATTGCCATACATGGTATGTTTTGAGATGTTCCAAAACCCTTTTTTCTCTGTAGCGTTGACATCATCCCAATCGATCACGGCCCAGCACAGCCCAATCTTCTTATTTTCTTTCAACACCGATTCCACAGCCCGGACTGGTCCTTCGGGTCCGGCATAATCGAAGGGGGTGATCCAGAATTCCAGTGTATATTTCCCAGATTGACCCGGTTTAAAATTATACTTTTGGGCAGCATTTGCCCAGGGAAGTTCTTTGATCCAGGGTTGGCATCCCCAGGCCAGGCACCAGTCCTGTCCTTCCCAGGGTGTGAAAATATGATAGTTTTGAGCCTGAACGCCATGGAATGAAAAATAGGCCTCCCATGGATCTATTTTTGCCTTATTGGGATGGAACCTGTCTATAAATGGGCCACCGGAGTAGTCTCCATCTACAACCAATTCAAAGATATCGTGGTGCAGGTCGGTGCGCGTGAAATCCCAATAGTTGTCATAAGCCTCATAAAGGAAATAGAGGCGGTTTAGTCCTTTAACCCAACCTACGCGAACCGATATGTTCAGGTCGTTGGTATCGAGTTTTGCAATCTTGCCAAAATCCTCATGCAGTTGGTCGCTGCCGACGATATAAGATTTGGGCACCATCGCCCAATCATCAGTATTCCCATCGATCCTGGGGATCATGTTAGGTGGAAACTGAAAGATTTTGATGATACTGTCATTCTGGGCACATAAGTTGCCGGAACCTGTAAATGCCACAAACCCCGGCAGGGTTAAAAGAGCAAACAGTAATAAACCCGTTTTTAATTTATCCATCGCGTGTTTGTGTTGCGTGTATATAAACACAGTCTTTATTTTTCGTTGATCGAAATAGCCTTATAGCGTTTTGGGTTGGCCGAAA
>JAUZOX010000025.1 GCA_030706265.1 Bacteroidota bacterium
AGGGCGGCAGATTGCTTGATAGACAGGCTCGAAACCGACCGGCCGCAAACCCAGACGTTCCCCTCTGTGGGGTTATCCAGCGAACCGATAATGTTTAGCAGCGTGGTCTTTCCCGAACCGCTTGGTCCGACCAGTCCTGCAAACTCCCCTTTTCCAAAGGATAGGTTGATGGCATGCAAGGCCGTAAATTCACCCGTCCCCACATGGAACCGTTTGGTCAGGTTATCGATCTTAATGATTGAAGCATCATCCATATTATTGTATTTTAATGATTAAACACCAGCATGAGTTGAATTCCTTTACCGGAATAAAAATTTGCAGCATTATCCTGTTGAGGCAATTTATAGTTTACCGGGTTCCAAAACGCCATGACGTAAAAGGCCAACTTGTTGAACTGGTGCTTCCAGTTCGCAAAGTTGTAAGCATTTTTATGGTTCCAGTCGTAATATGTGATCGTGCTCAGGTTGTCGTTCATCCCCGCGGGATAGGAAAGGGATAGTCCCGTAAAGGAAACAGGTTCGATGAAGGTGAATGCCTTTTTATCAAAGGCCAGGAGCAGCTGTTCGAATACGGCATGCAAACCGTTTCCGATACCGAAGGTATTATCGGTCCCCACATTCAGGATCTCCTGGTTGGTGTATATCCCCACCTCCTTTGTCTTGTTCACCCAGGTGCCTTCAAACCAAAAGCCGACTCCCAGGTCCCATTTTCCATCCAATCCGATCCGATTTTCAGCCACTGAAGGATAGGCCGGAATGGTGTCGGCCAGCCCCAATGTATTGGCAGTACGGTGGTGGAACGAAACGGCTACTTCTCCCTTGGTAACGGGCACCTGGAAGCGTCCGCCATACTCTGGCTGCTTTTGATTCGTCTTCCCCGCATCCCAGGGCCTGGTCTTATCGTTTCCATATAGTCCCCATAACCATAGGTTGGCATTGTTCAGAAAATAGTATCTCCCCAACAGTCCCCATACACCGTTTGTGAGCTGTAAGGGGTCCCTGGGGTCAATCTGGTCAAACCACATCAACGGACGAAGCAAGGTGGCGGAACCAAAACTGATCTTCTGCAGTCCCAGCCTTATCTCCAGCTGTTGGGTAGAGTAACGCGCCCATGCCCTGTACAGGTTCAAGCTGCCGTCTGTATGTGACCGGTCGAACGGATGCACGCCAAGAGTTCCGTACAAGTTGGCGGATGCTTCAAAATCAATCTTCCGGTTATCCGTCAGGTCGAAAGTCTCATTGAGCGTCGGCAGATACCTTCCCCCCAGATAAACAGGCAGGCTGTTGCCCTCGTTGTAGAGTCCCCACGATGAAAGCTGACCGTTAAAGAGCAACGTGTCCTTTGCAGGATGACTGAGCGTGTCCTGGGCAAAGCCATTGATCGAAAATGTAGCGATCATAAAGAGCATAAGCAGAAGTCTGAGCGTTTTCATGCTGGATTATTCATGGGGCGCAATACCATAAATACAAAAGTTTGAAATCTCAAGAATCAGCTCCTGCGGCGAGTCGTACAGCTTTAACATTTTTTCATCATAAAGCATCGCGGTCAAATGCGAGGAAAGATTCAAAAAGAATTCGGGATTTAAATCCTTTCGAAACAGTCCCTCCTGTTGGGCCTGCCTGAAGTCGTTCAGCGTTTCGTTCCAGATGGTTTTGGTCTTCTCCTCGATGTAATCCCTGAGTCCAAGTTCGGGGTTGGCGTAAAAATCATTGATGAAGTCTTTGCTGATGTTGGTGGTGCCTTTCAGTTTCTGAATCAATATTTTTTTGATTTTCTCCTGGGGTGTTTCGTCTTCGGACAAAATCGCCCTGAAGCTCTTGAGGCCATTTTCCACTTCTTCGTCGTAAACCGCCTTGGCCAACTCATTTTTATTGGCGAAAAGACGGTAAAAGGTCATTTTGCTGATGCCTGCCTTGACGCAAATCTCCTCGATCGATATTCGCTTAAACCCGTGTTTCCAGAATAATTCCCTGGCGGTTTTCAGAAGTGCGGCCTTTTTATTGCCCTTTGCCCTGTTCATGATTCTTAATTGTTACCAAATGATTTGCAATTATACGAAAAACGTTATAATGGTACTGTTATTGTAACAAAATAAAGCAAGAATCATCTATAAATATTCTTTTTTTTTCATCCGACATTAATTTGATTAAATAGGTCGTATGGAACTCGCATTGATGATTTTAATACGTTTATTATTTTATTAATTGGCCGTATAGAGCTCGCAAGTATGCTCGGTTCATCGGTGTTTGTGATTTCCAAACATGCTCGTTTCATCTTCTCTTAAATAAGCTCCATGACGCTGAAACCTAACATGATGATATTTGTTGTTTTAGTTGATTCGTTTTAAAAGATTTTGGTCATGAGCAACAAGTACAAAGAAATCACCGAAGAGCTGCTTGGGTTGGCGGGCGTAAAGGTTAACGGTCCCAATCCATGGGATATCCAGGTCCACAATGAAAAATTTTACAAAAAGGCTCTCACTGAAGGCGAGCTGGGCCTTGGAGAGTCATATATGGATGGATGGTGGGATATCGGGAAGCTGGATGAGTTGGTTTGTAAGATACAGGATGCCCAGCTCAAACAAAAGATAAAACTGAAGTTTTCCATCATGCTGAGAATGGGGGCATCCTTCCTGGCAGATCTGCCTTCAAGGCGGAGGGCCTTTGTGATTGGTGAAAGGCATTATGATATGGGCAATGACCTCTTTCAATCCATGTTGGACAAGCGGTTGAATTACAGTTGCGCCTATTGGAATGAGGCCGCCGACCTCGACGAGGCGCAGGAAAAAAAGCTTGACCTGATCTGCCGCAAGCTCGATCTCCAACCCGGCATGCGGGTTCTCGACATCGGATGCGGATGGGGTGCCTTTGGAAAATATGCCGCCGAAAAATACGATGTCGAAGTAGTGGGAATCACTGTTTCCAGGGAACAGGTAGCAATGGGAAGGGAGTTGTGCCAAGGGCTGCCGGTAGAGTTCAGGTTAGCGGACTATCGGGATGTCCATGAAAAATTTGACCGGATCGTGAGCGTGGGGATGATCGAACATGTGGGTTATCGCAACTACAAGACTTATTTCAGGGCCGCACATGAATGTTTGAAGAAGGATGGGCTCATGCTCCTGCATACCATTGGCTTTTTTAAATCGGTGAAGTCTACCGACTTGTGGACTAAGAAGTATATCTTTCCGGTGGGGATGATTCCCTCGGCTGCCCAGCTCAGCAAGGCCTGGGAAAATCTCTTTTTTGTCCAGGACTGGCACAACTTCGGCGTGTATTACGATAAGACGCTTATGGCCTGGCACGATAATTTTGTGAAGAACTGGCACCTGCTCCAGGGAAAATATTCAGAGCGCTTTTACCGTATGTGGATCTTTTACCTGCTCTCGGCCGCCGGTTCATTCAGGTCGGGTAATCAAAACCAGCTGTGGCAGATTGTATTATCCAAAAATGGATTGCAACGGGAATATCAGGCCGTGAGGTGAGGGCTTCGGGCTATCCTTAAAGTTGAATGAATGAATCCGGATGGCTGAGACATTTCAAAGAACTTACACGTACAGGCTAACTGGCACCTCCTTATTTTTATTTGAAGACGTTTCCCTTCTTATCGGTTGCGATGACCCACCGTAACGCATCGATGATCAGTTTGTTCTGTGTCGCATCGCTGAAGATCATGCTGCCATGACCCATGTTGAGATAGATCATTCGGTAATCGGTGTTGGTCCAGACAACCGGAAAGTCGCCGTCGGGAACGATGTCTTTTAAACCAAAGGGATAGTTATCGGGTGAAAGGGTAACCAGGATCTTGATGCTTTTGCGCTCGCGGGGGCTGGGTTTCCATTGGTACCATTCGTTGATCGGGGCGATGAAGCTTTGAGGCAGTCCCTTAGTGACCGGGTGACCGGGATCGTCCACGGTTAGCTTGGCTGGCATGGGAGGCCAGTTGTTGCGGTAGAAGACGCCTCCTCCCAGAAAATCGAGCAGCCATGGCCATTTGGTGCCCTGGTCATTGTAAGCGGCTACATGAAAGCCATACCAGCCACCTCCGTTTTCCATATACTCTTTAAATGCATCGCGTTGTGACTGCTTGTGGGGAAAGTCATTGAGCATCATCACCAGTGCATAGTTTTTGAGCTTGTCGGCGTTTAAGTTGTCCATGTTGCTGGTTGTGTCGAAGACAAAACCGTTGCCGATGGTCAGGTCTTTGAAGAACCGGATGGCATCATAGGCAAATTCCACGTGTGCCCTTTCGACTTTATTGGAGAAAAACGCCAGTACTTTAAAACGTGGAAACTGGGCGAGGGCAGCATTACCTGAAAAGAGGAACAAGCTGAAAAGGACAACGTAAAACACAATTTTTTTAGTTGACATAAAGTGATTTTTTAAAAGTAAATATCTGTTAATAACCTGCGGCCCAAAATATTGCATTGGTGACCATTTTTTTGAAAGCATCGGTTTTCAGTAAGTTGGCATGATGGCCCATCAGAAAATAGACATTGCGGGCCTTCATCTTTTCATTGATCCAGATGACAGGATGGTCGCCCATTTTGATGTTGGATGCCGGCCGGTAGGATGATTCGTCGACTGTGGCCAGGACATGTACATTGGGTCGGGGACTGTGGTCAAAGGTGTACCATTCATCATCCGGAATCTCGAATGAAGCGGGAAGCCCTTTCATGACGGGATGCCTTTTGTCTTCAACGTTCACGGTCCCAGTGGCTGTTTCAGCGATATAATTTTTGAAACGGATGCCACCCATGAAATCAGAGAACCAGCTCCACATGGGGTAGCCGTCGAATTCACCCAGCAAGGTCGCGTGGTGAAATCCCACCCATCCGATACGACCCTCTTCGATGTACTTCTTAAAGGCCGCCATCGCCTTGTCGTTCCAAGTATAGGGCGGATAATTCAGTTGAATGAAAACCCGGTATTTTGACAACATTGTTTCATCGATGTCATTGGCATGATTGATCACCGTGATTTCAAAGTTTTGTTGGGCGGCAAGGGTGTTGAGCCAATCAAGTGCGGCGACCACAAATCCTTCGTGTTGTCCGCCCCTTTCGGTGAGTACAAGCGCCTTAAATCTGGGCGGTTGAGCCTTGCTGCCGGTGGGGAAAAGCAGTATTGCCAGGGTCAATGCTGCCAAAACTGCGGATGTGTGTATTAATTTCTTCATCGTTTAAAGGTGTATATATGATTCATATTATTCGGTTAATGGGTTAATCTTGTGTTTAATTCGATGACATGGCCGTCACTGCCTGGAGAAACCATGCGGTATGTGGAATCCATTGTTCGCTCCATCTCCATTCATTGCCATTGTCTTTGGTCTTGAAATCGATTCCTGATCCGTCACTATGGTTGTCTTTTCCGGTAATGCCGTTTGAGATCCCTCCCTTGCCGGAACCGTGTCCGAACATGGATTGCATGTAAGGGACATTGTTTTTTCCGTAGCCATACATCATACAAATGTCATAAGGATTGCAGCCCTGTATCCAGCCTATAAGCCGGCTTGCATATCCTGCCAGTTCCCGATTCACGCCCCACGCTGCCGTTCCGGAATATACCAGCCTTCCTCCGACAATAGCGGCAGCGGCCAGTGACCCTAAACGGGCATCTTCTCCCTGCCACCACCAGCCGCTTTCATTCTCGTGGGGAATAAAGAAACCGTCGCGGATCTCTCCGTGATACAAAAAGCTCTGACGGGGATATCCGAAAGGATTGGACACCGCGGAGGTTACTTTCAGGTTATAGTCCAGAGCCCTCCTGATCGTTGAGAGGGCATCCCTCCTTGACTTTGGGTCCTTTTCTTTATCCAGGTACCGGGCAAGGGCTATGATGGGTAATCCTGCATCGGATGCATGCCAGAATGGACGATTGGCATCGTTGGCGATGAAATAACCCTCGGGGGAAAGCCTTTCACGAAGATGTTCAGCCCGTTTTCGGGCCTGATCCCGGTACGATATTTTATCCGTGGCGATCCAAAGCTCGGCGGCTGCCATCAAAGCGCAGTAATCATCGATTATGTTGTCTTTGCCATCATCGGCATAATGGGTACTATTCAGCAACAGATGGGCAAAGGCCTTTTCCGCGCCTGCCAGGTACTGCGCTGAGGTGAAGTCGCCATTTATCTTCCACTGTGAGATCCGGGCTAGGGCTGCAATAGCCATTCCACCTCCTTCACGAAAAGCACACTGATAATCTGAGGTTGTCTTGCTATCGGCCAACAGGCCCACTACCCGGCGTGCATTGGGATCTTTGTCGAAATAAGAGAAAACGGTCATATAGAAAAAACCTTCGGGCGAAAGTGACCGCAGGATATAATCCGCTCCATAAATAGCTTCATTTTTCAGATCCTGCACTGCATTGACCTGTCGGAGCAGCTCGGGGACTTTCTCGGCGGTGTTGGCTATCGACCATGCCACCAGAGGAATTTGCTGTGGCGACATGAAGTTTGTGTAGGCCAGGTGTGAAAAGTATTTGCTGACGTCACCGGATGCGTCGCACCACCCGCCATGGAGGTCGACCCGTTTATCGGAACCAAACAGCAGGATATGCTGATCGGCTTCAAGTTCCTGGGGCGAATTAGCCCTTTGATGATGAAAGAAACCGATGATGGCAGGGATTGCAATTTTACCGGATAATTTATCACCAATCAGGAAATCATAGGAGGTGCATTCGGAGCCGTGTTGCGGGATGCAGATCTTGTATCTTCCCGGCTTCTGCAAGGCTGAAAACAGGACCTTTGAATAGTATACATTGGATGACCAGTCTTCGACTGCCACTCCCTTTGTTAATTTCCCAGCAAAGGCAACCTGATTATCGGCTGAATTTCTTACCTGGAACACCACTAAATCCGAAAGGGGTACATCGGATCGTACGATCGCCATTTTGGGTCCCCTTGAATCATAGGCAACCTGATTGATCAGTATCGAGATATGGGTATTGGCCGTTTTTCCGGCAACAGATTGAGACTGAACATTGGCTGCAAAAGATAAAAGTCCTGTGATCAGGAGAAAGCGTTTCAAATAATGACCGGGCGTATGGTTTGTCGGGTTCATATGATGGATGTTAAAAGGATCGTATGGCGCTCTCATCACCGGTTTATTATCGGCGCCTGTGTATTTGTGCATGATGGGACCATCCAACGTTTCCTCTCTGATTTAACGGACTTACCCGAATTGAAATCCAAACCTTTATATTGTTTTTTTAGATCGTTCAAATGTACACTATAATCAAATCTGAATATACTATAAAATTTCCATGGATATACTCATTTATCGTTCCGATCATTTATCTGCATTTTGCAGTGATTGCGATAAAAGGCGTTGAATACATTCGGTATAATACATGAGCCTTTATATGCTTTCGCACAACACAAGGTACTCATTTTGATATATTTTCCTTAACTGAAAATAGTGCGGTTGGTTTTAAAATCAAAGATGAAGTATTAATGGCCTTAAAAGAATGTTATTTGCAAAAAACTCAAAAAGAAAGAAGTTCATTTTGAAAATAAATTTTCAGGTAATGTTGGAAATATCAAATTATGGGAAAATAGTCTATATTTTAAAAGAGTGAACAATCCATTTTTTTTCAAAATTACTAGGAAAAACATCACTTTCTTTTTGGATGAAGTCGTTAATTATTTATTCAGATGGTGTAAAATAAGATCAGCGTGGCGAAATATTAGAGTGCACAAGCTCCAAAATGACTTTATGCTACGACTGCATAACGGTCATGAAAACAAAAACATGGATACCCCTAACTTTTGTCGGTTAACGATTTAACTTTGCTTGCATATTTGTTTTGATGGCATTTCAAGAACGACTGTAGTCGGTTTAATAAAGGCTGCCTGCCTTATAAAAAGGATTGTGATGATTTTAACAAGAAGATCTGAATACCGGACTTTGTTGTTCCTGTGTATTGCATTGACCCAGTTGTGTGTTTCTCGGGTTTATGGAACCGTTTCAAAAGAAAAAAAAGGAAGGGAGGGAGTTACGGTAATTTCAAAAAGCCGACCGGAGAAAACGCCGGATACTGCAAAATATTACCGGGATCTCTATCCCGATACATGGGTAGGAACAGATGCACTTGGAAGGACAATGCCGGATTATGAGAAGGTGGGACCGGTTAAGAAAGATAAAAGACGAGTGGTGAGTATCTTTTATATTACCTGGCACACTGAAGGCGCATATAAAAGCGCCAGTGTTCCTTTTTTAGCCGATGTCACCAAAGTATTGCATCAGGATCCCAATGCCCGTATGGATGCAAGAAACCCGTTTTGGAAGGATGCGTCATTTCATTGGGGTGAACCCGAGATGGGTTATTTCCTTAGTCAGGATGAATATGTCATTCGAAGAGACATGTCGATGCTGTCCGATGCAGGGGTGGATCTCCTGGTGATGGATTTAACCAATGCAGTGAGGTACTGAACGAATGGGAAGTGCTCTTCACCACCATGCAAAAGATGAAAAGAGAGGGAAACAGGGTACCGCAATTCTGTTTCTGGGCCTTTAACGGTCCTGCCATTACGGTGGTACAGGATCTATATGACAAGATATACAAGGCTAACCGTTTTTCCGATCTTTGGTTTTACTGGGATGGAAAACCGTTGATGTTGTATAACGGTACCCCCAGCGTTGATGCAAACGGGAAAAATCCGAAACAGCCCAATCCGCACTATGATCCTCTGGCCAAAACCGATGTCAACAATCCACATTGGGGAGATCCTGATTATACGGAAGAATTCTATAAAGACTATACCCGGGAAGTGAAAAACTTCTTCACGCTGCGGTCGATGTGGTGGGGTTACTATGAATGGGCCGGGAAACGTTACGTCGGCACGGAAGACAACTGGAGTTTCGGCTACGATCTGGGCAATGAAAAAGTCAGGATGATGCATCCGACAGACCTGGCTTCGACGCACAATGGTAGGAGGGAAGAGTTTGCCGTCACCCCGGCTCAACATCCGTCGAGCCTGATTGGGAAATCATGGCGACGGGAGACCGGGGAGCCGTTGCTCAACCAATACGACCTGCCCGATTCGGCCTATGTGCCCTGGCTCGGCAGGCGCGTCAAAGATCCGCAGGGATATGGCATCTATTTCCAGGATCGCTGGGATGAGGCGCTACAGGGTGATCCTGAGATGCTTTATATCAACGACTGGAACGAGTGGACTGCCGGGAAATACCAGCACGACCATTTTCCTTTTATGCGACGGGATAATCCTTTCTTTTTCGTCGATCAGTATAATGCGGAGTTCAACCGCACCATCCAACCGATGAAAGGCGGTTATACGGACAACTACTACATGCAGATGGCGCAGAATATCAGGCGTTACAAAGGAATCAGACCCGTTCCTGTTCAGCATGGCATCCATTCCATCCGCATAGACGGGCAATTTGATGACTGGAAAAGGATCAGCAATGAGTTTCGCGATACCAAAGGAGACGTCATCCATCGCGATCACAATGGATATGGCGGGTTGCACTACACCAACGACTCAGGTCGAAATGATATTATAACCGGCAAGGTCGCCGTAGATAACCGGGATCTGTTCTTCTATGTGGAAACCGTGGATAAGCTCACTCCTCATACCGGCAACAACTGGATGTTGTTGTTGATCGATGCGGATAAAAATCCGGAGACAGGATGGTATGGTTATGATTTTCTAATTAACAAAAATGTCAAAAGTGATAATACAACAACGCTGATGCGTTATGATAAGGCCCGTCCGAATAACCCCTGGGGGGAAGTTGCGGAGTTGACGTATCGCTATGTGGGCAATCGGATGGAGATCGCGGTACCCAGAAAATTACTGGGCCTTACCGGTAACCGGTTTACCTTCGACTTCAAATGGAGTGACAATGCGGCTGATCTGAAGGACCCCATCTCCCTGTGCATCAATGGAGATACTGCTCCAAGCCGGAGATTCAATTACCGGTGCATTTGGGAACGATAGAATAGGAGTTTGGGGCATCCGTTTATTTGACTGCATGGAACATGGCTTTATCTTTTCTTTATTTCGGGCAGGTATTTCCAATAACGGCGGGGCATGCAGCGAAGCTGCTGTTTGAGGTTCAATCGTTCGCGGATAGTGACCGCCTGGACGTATTGCTGCCAGTAAGCCTGGTAGCTGGCTTCGCTTTCTTCCATCACGTTATCGTTAATCTCACCGGTCAGCAAGCTGAACTGCTTGGCATCGAGCTTGATTTCGCTCACTTCGTGGAGGTCATAATAGATGCCATAATCGCGTTTGAGATCGTATATGATCCATTGCTGATCCTTGTAACGGTTCAAGAAGTGTTGCGTGGCAAGTGGCAAGACGTCGAAGTCAGGGCTCAGGGCTGCAAAATAGATGTCGTCGACTGTCTTTTGAAACCTGACAAACTGTAAGGTACGCATGGCTTCCAGGGTGACCTTCCGTTGCGCCTGTTTGATGGTCAGCACGTCTGGATTGACATAGTCGCGGTCTACATCGTGAGGCGTGTTGAATACCAGCCGGATGAAGCGGAATACGGTTTGATCAATGTCTTCTTTCCCATAGAGAAAAGCCTGAAAGGGGAGTTGTTTGTTACGCCGGGAGAGCTTCTGCTGCAGTCCTTTCCACACCCTGGCCGCCTTAACGAAGTCGGTCGTGATGAGCGTCTCGGTGTCGAACAAGCCATGGTTGAGCTGTAAAGTCGAAACGATCTTTTCGGGGACCAGTTTCCGGTCGTATGACTCGAATACGGCCGTGAGCAATCCCGCAAAGGTGCCGTCGTAGACAAAAACATTCATCGGGTCAGAAGCAAGGGAGGGTTAAACAAATCGAGCTGGTTTGAGGATGTCTGGCGCCTTTTTTTGGGGTCCCCATTCAACAGCCGGTAACGGATGGTCTCGGCCTGCATGTCGGGGCGGTGGGGCATCAATTCATTACAGGTGATGAAATATTTTGCACGTTTCATGACGACCCCTATCTTGCGGAGAGTCTCATAGCCTAAACGGCTGTGGCGTCTTGCCTGAATGATCATCTTGGCTGACTGAACCCCGATGCCCGGAACACGAAGAATCATCTCGTAATCGGCTTTGTTGACGTCGATGGGGTAGAGGTGCAGGTTGCGAAGGGCGAAGCTGAGCTTGGGATCGATTTCCAGGTCCAGATCGGGGTGTTGCTGGTTGACGATCTCATCGGCTTTGAAGAAGTAAAAACGCATCAGCCAGTCGGATTGGTACAGCCGGTTCTCGCGCACCAGGGGAGGTTCTTTAAGGGCAGGGAGGCGCTTGTCGTAAGCATTCACAGGCATGAATCCGGAATAATAGACCCTTTTCAGTTGTTGATCCCGATAAAGGCCTGAGGCCAGATTCAGAATCTGGAGATCGTTTTCGGGAGAGGCCCCGATAATAAGCTGGGTGCTTTGTCCGCCCGGAACGAACCTGGGTGCCGATCTGAACCTCTTTCGTTCGGCTTTGCTTTCGGTGATACCGTCGCGGATCTGAAACATGGGGGTATAGGTGTCGTTAAAGCTTTTGTCGGGGGCGAGGAGCTTGAGTTGGGGTTCGGTTGGGATTTCGATGTTGACGCTCATGCGGTCAGCATAAATGCCGGCTTCGGCGATCAGGGCTTTGTCGCAACCCGGGATGGCCTTAAGGTGAATATACCCGTTGAATCTGTGCACGAGCCTGAGGTCTTTGGCCACACGCACCAGCCGTTCCATGGTATAGTCGGCATTACGTACGACACCCGAACTGAGGAAAAGCCCCTCGATGTAGTTGCGGCGGTAAAAATTGATAGTCAGATCGACCAGTTCGGTTACTGAAAAGGTGGCACGCGGAATGTCATTGCTCTTGCGGTTGATGCAGTAGGCGCAATCGTAAACACAGTTGTTGGTGAGCAAGACCTTGAGCAGCGAGATACAACGGCCATCCTCCGTAAAGCTGTGGCAGATGCCGGCACTTACCGCATTGCCGAGTCCCTGTCCGGTATTGGCCCTGCTGCTGCCGCTCGATGAACAGGATACGTCATACTTGGCGGCACTACCCAATATGTTGAGCTTTTCTAGAAGTCGGTCGTTCATGGCGGTCGTCGTTTTCCACTTATTTCCAAAGCGATGTAAACCGTTGCATCTTTTCGGGAAAGTGTGAATTTATTATCACAAAAATACTAATTAAAACAGAATTCTTATTATTTTAGCAAAAAAATAACCCGATGAATTACCTGGCTGCTAACATCCGTTTTTTGAGAAAGGAAAAGGAATTGACTCAGGACGAGCTTGCATTGAAACTGAGTGTCAACCGATCCATGATCGGTGCATATGAAGAGGGACGGGCGGTGCCGCGGATCGGGGTCTTGCAGGCGCTTTCTGTTTTCTTTAACAAAAGCATCGACGACCTTATCAACCTTGAATTGAGCTCGGGTATACCGGGCGTGGTTGATTTCAAAGGGATGGACATCAGGGTGGTTACAACGGTTGTCGATAAGGACGAACGAGAATTGATTACCATCGTGCCGGTCAAGGCCTCTGCGGGATATCTGAATGGTTATGGCGACCGGGAATATATCGGGCAGCTTTCCCGTTTTTCACTGCCTGTTCCCGAGCTGGGCAATGAGCGGACTCGGCGGGTGTTTCAAATCAGGGGCGACAGCATGTTACCGGTTCAACCGGGCTCATACATCCTTTGTGAATATCTGCAAAACTGGACTGAACTGGCGGATGGCGAGACCTACATATTGCTTACGCAAAACGACGGGATTGTCTATAAACGGGTCTATAACCACATTGCCCGTGACAAGAAGTTGACATTGAGTTCGGACAATCCGGATTATACACCATATACCGTCCCGATCAATGACGTGAGGGAGATTTGGAAGGCAATAGGGGTGATCAGTTTTGACCTTGGACACAAGGAAAATCCACAACTGCATGAGCTGGTCGACATGGTGATGGAGATGCGGAAGGAGCTGGATGACCTGAAGAAGGGGCGGAATATGAAAAAAGGCAGGGATGATTGAATGTTCATTCAAAATAATTTGATTTACCAGGTAGTATGGAACTCGCAGGGATGATTTTTATTCTCGTTTGTGATCTTCGATCATGCTCGTTTTATCAAAAAAGGTCGCGGCATAAAAATTTATTTCCAAAGGCTCAATAAATTGTGTAATTTTAGTAGGATAAAAACACAAACCATGGACCCGTTAGAAATACTTAAGAATGCGATTTTAATGGAGCGGCAGGGCAAGGCTTTTTACGAAGAGGTTGCCTCCGTGACCAAGAGTGATGCAGTAAGGAATATTTTCACTTTCATGGCAAAAGAAGAAGGAGTACACATTGAACAACTCTCGGAACAGTATGTCCAGTTCAAAAATGAAAATGCCTTTAAAGTGAAGGAGTTTCCGAATGGGGATTCAGGCTTTATCGAAAGGATATTGACCACAGGGATCTGCCAGCAAATCAATGCGGCCAGCTTTGAGGCAGCCGCTATCTCGGCGGCCATCGATTTTGAAAGTAAGGCCATCGAGGTCTATTCCCAGTCAGCCCTCAAGGCTACCGATGCAGCTCAGAAGGCCATCTATACCTGGCTGGCCGATTGGGAACGGGGGCATCACCGGATTCTGAACCAGCTGAACAATGAACTCAAGGAGGCAATCTGGTACGACAATAAATTCTGGCCATTCTAGTCGGGATTGAAATCATCGGAACCCTTAAAAATAGTTGTCAATTTTTCGGTTGTCAGACAAAGATGGGCGGGCTATCTTTACCGAAAAAATAAAATGCTGACTGACGACATCATGTATCGTGCCCTGGTTGATAAAGATGCTGCTTTCGAAGGGACTTTTATTGCGGCAGTCAAGACAACAGGGATTTTTTGCCGGCCTACCTGTAGTGCTCGAAAACCCAAAAGGAAAAATGTTGAGTTTTTCAGGACCCCCCGTGAAGCGATACTCCATGGATACAGGCCTTGTAAGATCTGTAATCCTTTGTTGCAATCGGGGTATACTCCGGATTATATCAGCGAGATACTGAAAGAGATCAATAACAATCCTTCAGTCAGAATAAAGGACTGGGATTTGAAGAAAAGAGGAATAGAACCCAGTAAAATACGCAGGTGGTTTATGAAGAATCATGGCATCACTTTTCACGCCTACCAGCGAATGTATCGCATCAATACGGCATTTAAGAAAATCCAGGATGGGGATTCGGTCACAGCTGCAGCCTTTGATACTGGATACGGATCGCTCAGTGGTTTTAACGACTCATTTAAGGCGGTCTTTGGCGTGTCGCCATCAAACAGTAAGCATCAGGTTGTAATTGATCTGACGCGTCTGGAAACACCACTGGGGCCCATGTTTGCCGGGGCAACCGAAGAGGGGGTATGCCTTTTGGATTTTACTGACCGCAGGATGCTGGAAACCGAATTCAAACAACTTTCCAAGCTGCTTAATGCAACCATTGTGCAGGGAGAAAACCCCCATTTCGCCTTGTTGCGTCAGCAGCTGGACGAGTATTTCGAAGGGAAACGGAAATCATTCACGATTCCATTGGTGACTCCCGGATCGGCATTCCAGCAGTCGGTTTGGCGGGAATTACAAAACATCCCGTATGGTACCACCCGTTCTTACAAGCAACAAGCCGTGGCGTTGAAGAGTCCGGAGTCGGTGCGTGCCGTGGCAAATGCCAATGGTATGAACCGGATTGCCATCCTCATCCCATGCCACAGGGTGATCGGTGCCGACGGAAGTCTGACAGGCTATGGTGGCGGGCTATGGCGCAAAAAATGGTTGCTCGATCTGGAAAACGAGTACCAACTTAAATTTTAAAGTGATAAACCTGAATCGATAATAATGCAAAAACCAATGCCAAAGATATTTGCACCGGGTTGTGCCCTGATGCTGTATAAACCTTACCTGGCTGAAAAGCTGCATGTTATAC
>JAUZOX010000250.1 GCA_030706265.1 Bacteroidota bacterium
GGCAGGACGTGAAATGCCGGGGTGGATGCTGAATACCGTCATCACCGGGGTAGATATCATGGGTGAAGTTCCGGATGCAACCCGGTTTATGTGTGACAACGGAATCATGATCGTTCCTTTGTTTTCGGGTAGCGGCGTAAGGGTGAAAATCATTGAAGCCATGGCCCTTGGCAAAACGGTCATCTCCACTTCTATTGGCATGGAGGGAATCAAGTGCCGGCCTCAAAGGGATATCCTGATAGCCGACACACCTGAGGAGTTCCTGGAAACGGTTATCGGCTGTTACAATGACCCGGAAATGGCCAGACAGATTGGTGAAAATGGCAGAAAATATATTCTGGAAAATCACTTGTTGGAAAAGGTCAGCGGTTTAACCAACGCATATTACCAACAACTCATTCAATCTGAAAGCTGATGAAACTGTTGGTTATACTATCGCGCGTGCCATACCCTGTCGAAAAAGGGGATAAGTTAAGGGCGTACCATCAGTTGCGTTGCCTGTCGGCAAGACATGAAATCCATCTGATAACCCTCAACGATGAGCCGCTGGATCCGGATGCCGAATACGAACTGAAGAAGTTTTGCAAAAGCGTTCACGTCATGAAGCTCCGGCCCTGGGGGATGATCTGTAATCTGCTTTGGGCTTTCTTCACAGGACGCCCCTTGCAGATCGGTTATTTCCATCGTTTCTATATAAAAAAAGAGATCCGAAGCCTCATCGCCGCTATTCAGCCTGATCATCTTTATTGTCAGCTTGCCAGGACGGCTGAATATGCAATTGGAATCGACATTCCGAAGACCATAGACTACCAGGATGTCTTTTCAATCGGATTGAATCGCCGATTACCCGAGCTGCCGTTTTGGAAAAGGCCCTTCTTCGAAATGGAAGCCCACAGGATGGCCGCCTACGAAGAGGCTGTCTTCAATCACTTTAATCATCACACCATCATCGCCTATCCTGACCGTAACCTGCTTCCCTTCAATGGTCGTGACAAGGTGCTGATCGTTCCCAACGGCGTTGACTTTTCCTATTTTGTTCCGGATAATGAAACAGAGAAAAGGTACGATCTGGTGTTTACCGGAAACATGTCTTACCCTCCCAATATCATGGCAGTGGAATTTTTAGTCAGAAAGATTTTGCCTGTAGTCTGGGAATCGCGGCCATCTACCAACTTGCTGATAGCAGGAACGACCCCACATTTTAAAGTAAGATCGCTTTCGGAGAGCCGGATACTTGTCACCGGATGGCTGAAAGATATGAGGACCGCCTACTCCGCATCAAGGATATTCATTGCCCCCATGCTGATCGGAACCGGGTTGCAGAATAAACTGCTGGAAGCGATGGCAATGAATCTTCCCTGCATTACCTCCAAATTGGCTAACGAAGCATTGGTGGCCAATCCGGGTGAAGAAGTCCTGGTTGCCGAGAATCCAACCGACTATGCCCGGCATATTCTTACCCTGCTCAACGACCCAGGAAAAGCAAGACAGATTTCGGAAAACGGGTTCCGGTTTGTTAAATCACACTATGACTGGGAGGCTGCTACGGCTTTGCTCGCGGGTTTACTGGAAAATACCAATTAAAACAAGGGGCTTCGGGACATCTACCTTAACAGTTATCGCTGTTTTTCTTACTTTTGCAAAAAAATATATATGGCAGACGATAAGAAGATTATTTTTTCAATGGTAGGGGTAAGTAAAATATATCCCCCCAGCAAACAAGTGCTTAAAGATATTTACCTCTCCTTTTTCTATGGTGCTAAGATCGGGATCATCGGATTAAACGGATCAGGTAAATCCACTTTATTGAAAATCATCGCCGGCCTTGATAAATCATTTTTGGGAGATGTTGTTTTCTCTCCGGGATATTCGGTAGGATATCTTGAGCAGGAGCCCCATCTTGACAACACCAAAACGGTCAAGGAGATTGTCCAGGAAGGCGTTCAGGAGGTGGTATCTCTTTTAAAGGAATACGATGAAGTAAATAATAAGTTCGCAGAGCCCATGAGTGATGAGGAAATGGATAAGCTCATCATGCGTCAGGGTGAACTGACGGAACTACTCGATACTCACGATGCATGGAATCTGGACACCCGGCTCGAAAGAGCAATGGATGCCTTGCGTTGCCCCGATGGAGACACACCGGTTGCCAATCTTTCGGGAGGTGAACGCCGCAGGACGGCCTTATGCCGGCTGCTGTTGCAGGAGCCCGATATCCTGTTATTGGATGAACCCACGAACCACCTGGATGCAGAGTCGGTAGAATGGCTCGAGCAACATCTGCAACAATATAAGGGGACTGTCATCGCCGTCACCCACGACCGTTACTTTCTTGACCATGTCGCCGGCTGGATCCTTGAACTCGACCGTGGAGAAGGTATTCCCTGGAAAGGTAATTACAGCTCATGGCTCGAGCAAAAAACGAAAAGGCTCGAAATGGAAGAGAAGACGGAGAGCAAACGCAGGAAGACACTCGAACACGAGCTTGAATGGGTACGCATGTCGCCTAAGGCCCGCCAGGCGAAGGGAAAAGCACGTCTCTCCTCTTATGAAAAGATGCTTAGCGAGGATGTGAAGCAGAAAGAGGAAAAGCTGGAAATATTCATTCCCAATGGACCACGCCTTGGAAACAACGTGATTGAAGCCGTCGATGTCTCGAAAGCATATGATGATAAGCTGCTGTTCGATAACCTGAATTTCAAGCTTCCTGCAGGTGGAATAGTTGGCGTCATCGGCCCTAACGGAGCAGGAAAGACAACGCTGTTTCGTTTGATCATGGGACTTGCACAACCGGACAAGGGTGAGTTTAAAGTGGGTGAAACCGTGAAAGTGGGATATATCGATCAGGCACATGCCGACATTGATCCCGGCAGGACGGTATGGGAAGTCATTTCCGAAGGCAATGAACAGATGATGCTCGGGGGCAGGCTGATTAATTCACGTGCCTATGTCGCCCGCTTTAACTTCAATGGTGCCGATCAGGGTAAACTGGCAGGCGTACTTTCGGGAGGGGAACGAAACAGGATGCATCTGGCGCTGACCCTGAAGAGTGAAGCAAACGTGCTGTTACTCGATGAGCCGACCAATGATATCGACATCAATACACTCCGTGCATTGGAAGAAGGGCTTGAAGACTTTGCAGGGTGTGCTGTGGTCATCTCTCACGACCGGTGGTTCCTGGATCGCATTGCAACCCACATACTGGCTTTTGAAGGGAATTCCGAGGTTTATTTCTTCGAAGGTTCATACAGCGAATATGAAGAAAATAAAAAGAAACGTTTAGGGGACGCAACTCCCAAACGTATCCATTATAAAAAACTGAAAGCTTAACACCCATTTCAAAACCATCATCAAATCTATCGTTTGCCATTGAACAACTATTGAAAATGAAGAAGATAACTACCAAACTACTCGACGAGGTCTCCCGAAAGGCAATCAATTCACCCCGCAAAAGGATGAATCATAATTTCCATGAAGATCTGGGCGCGGCCTTACAACGTTTGCTCAACTCTATGGAGCCCTATTCATATGTTCGTCCCCACCGTCATGCCGATCCGGATCGGGAAGAGGTGTTTGTGGTGCTTCGGGGCACTTTGCTGGCAATCCAGTTTGATGACGCAGGAGAAATAACGGACTGTATTAAGCTGAATGCAGACGAAGGGAATTATGGCGTCGAGATACCTTCAAGGGTTTATCATACGGTCATCTCGCTGGAGCCCGGTTCGGTTGCATTTGAGGTTAAAAATGGTCCCTTTATTCCCAAGACGGAAGGCAGCAGTGCTCCCTGGGCTC
Organism: Bacteroidota bacterium; assembly: GCA_030706265.1. Lineage (GTDB taxonomy): Bacteria > Bacteroidota > Bacteroidia > Bacteroidales > Cfx3-03 > Cfx3-03. The sequence continues at coordinate 3,793 of JAUZOX010000250.1, forward strand.
CGGCGGAAGGGACACCCGAAGCAGAAATGTATGTGAGGGAACTGGTTAAAAGATCGGGGTTCTAATCAGTTTGCTGTTTTATTTAATATTTTATCAAGATTATGCCTGTTCAAAAACCATCAATTCCAAAAGGAACAAGAGACTTCTCGCCTGTTGAAATGGCGAAACGCAATTATATATTTGACACCATCCGCGAGGTCTTTAAACTTTACGGTTATCTTCCTATCGAAACCCCTGCAATGGAAAACCTCTCAACGTTAATGGGCAAGTATGGAGAGGAAGGAGACAAGTTACTTTTCAAGATCCTGAACTCAGGCGATTATCTGAAAGACGTCAACAAGGAAACTTTAATAGCCGCCGATTCCAACAAAGTACAATCCTTTATCTCTGAAAAGGGATTGCGCTACGATCTGACGGTTCCATTTGCCCGTTTTGTGGTTCAGCATAGGAATGAAATCGCCTTTCCCTTTAAGCGTTACCAGATTCAACCGGTCTGGAGAGCCGACCGCCCACAGAAAGGACGTTATCGTGAATTCTATCAATGTGATGTTGACGTTATAGGATCGGATTCGTTGATGAATGAAACCGAGTTGCTGAAGATCATTGAAGATATATATACACGACTGGGGATCAATGTGCTGATTAAATTAAACAACCGGAAGATCCTGGCCGGCATCGCAGAGATTATCGGAGAGTCGGACCGGCTGGTCGATATCACGGTTGCCATCGATAAACTGGATAAGATTGGGCTGGAAAATGTCAATCAGGAACTCGAAGAGCGTGGCCTGACCCGCGAAGCCATTGCAAAGCTGCAACCCATCCTTCACCTGGGCGGTGATAACCGGCAAAAGCTCCTCAGCTTAAAAGAAATTCTTGCCGCATCTCCAGTGGGACTCAAAGGGATAGATGAAATTGAAACGGTCCTGAATCTTGCAGAGGCAAGCGGGTTGAACGTTAAACTGGAACTGGACCTTACACTTGCCCGCGGGCTGAATTATTACACCGGAGCCATCATTGAAGTA
>JAUZOX010000251.1 GCA_030706265.1 Bacteroidota bacterium
AGCAGTCTTGTTGGAGTAAAAAAGCCGGTTTCCTTTTATCTTTCCCAGTTTATGCAAATGGCGGAATATGGCAATGAAAGGGGTGATTCCTGCCCCCGCAGCAATAAAGTCACCCGGTTTGGTATAGTTGATCGCGCCCCATGGGTCTCCTATAATGAGTTCAGCCCCTTCTTCCAGTTTGCTGAGTTCATTGGTTACACCCAAATGAGAAGGATAGGTTTTGATGGTGAACTCGAGATAAGGGTCGCTATTTAAGCAGGTAAACGTAAAAGGTCTTTTTTCATCTTTCCATTCCGGAGCATTGATGGACACATCGGTTGCCTGTCCCGGAACAAATGAATAGTCCTGAGGTTTGAAGAACTTATACCTTTTGACGTCGTGGGTAGCATATTCAATGCTGAATATTTTGACAATGTAGTTTCCCATTGTGAATTGGTTTTCTTTCATAACAAAATTTTATTGCAATTTGTTTTTTCAGGCAAAGGTTGTTATGATATCCATTGAAAATAAGCTGTTTTAAAGTGACTAAAGGGCTGCTTAAGCGAAAACATCCTTCATCTTATTATGGCTCATTGCTGTGAAAGACTTCTTTTTTGAAAAGCCATTAACAACTATTTAAATATTTTAAAAGAAAACAGGTATTGGATTACCTGAATTCGGTATGGTAATTGTAAAAAAAATATCATGATTATTATCGTGAATTTATTTATTTACTAATACCGTTTATTATGAAACGAGTGAATCTTTTAATGATGGGTGTTATCCTGTCCGTCGCGGCAATGACGGGCTGTAAGAAAGACGCCGCCTCCTCCAAATCAACACCTGTATTAGGAGTCTCAATTGAGGCATTAAATTCATCTTTTAATTTACCGGTTACTCCCGCTGTGCTAAAGTCGGTATCTACAGCGCCATTAGTCAATATTTCATCTGCCAAGTTACTGGTTTCCAAGCTGAGTTTTGAAGCGGAGCTTAAATCGAGTAACAAATCAAAAGACTCGATCAGTATTGAATATAATTGGAATGGACCCAAGTTGATTGATCTGCTGAACCCGGGAACCGAGTTTGGTCTGATTACTTTACAACCTGGTTTCTATGATGAAATTGAATTAAGGGTTTCATCTGTTCGTGAAATCTCGGATACGGTCCCATTATTCACCCTTCAGGGAAATTACACGAACAGCACCAATGTTGTTGTTCCGATCACATTTACATTGAGTGAGCCCATATTGCTGAAAACCGAATTAAAGAATGATACGATTACTTCATCTGCAGGATCTGTCTTTTCAGGAGCTGTTCAAATTTATCTGGATCAATTGTTTGTCAATGTACTGCCTGCTGACTTGGATAATGCAGTAAAAACAAATGGAACAATTGTGATTAACAATATGACCAATAAAAACCTGTATCAGATAATTTCGGAAAACTTACTTAAAAGGCATCGTTGCGAATATCACCGTCATGGCCGATAATCTTCATCGGTCATGATCAATTATGATTGTTGGTTAAATTCTTAAAATACAAAGAGACGCATGGTGTGGCGTCTCTTTGTATTTTAAGGTGATGTTAACTTCGGAAAGGTTGACGAATTTTTTTGCGCAGAAACAAAGAGTTGCAACGCCCCAAAGTGTATAAACATTCCACAAATCAGGATAATCGCCTTATCTTCCCGGAATTCACTACCGGGTCTTAATCAGGTTCACTGAATTTCAGTCTTTACTTTCTCGATTGATGGGACTGAATGACCTTCCATTGGTTGTTAATCTTTTTTAAAACCAATGTCCAGAAGAAGTCTGCGTCGAAAGGGTTTCCGCCGTTCACAGTTACATGCGCCACGCCGTTAGCCGTTAACAATGCCAGATTGTCGGTGAGTAAGGTGATTTTTTTATTCTGCAAGGTGAGGAGTTGTTTAACGTCACCTTGCCCACCGGTTTTCATGTTGTCTATTATATCACTGAAAAGGGTGTAATAAACCCCATTAATGATGAAACCGGCTTTTTGACTGTCATCAACTCCTCTTGCTAACGTTGCGATATCATTATTTACTGCTGCATTGACCATGATGGAAAATGCAGAATCAACCTCTTTGACAAGCCCGACATTTGATACACCGGAAGCTGTTTGTGCATTGGAGGCGTTGATAAACCCGAAAAAAAGGATGCCGAACAGTAATTTGATCAATGGATTTTGCATAGTTGTTATCTTTAAGTTAACAAAACAAAAAAACAGATTAAAATGCTACCGGATATGATACTTTTTTTTATTCATCGTCTTTTAAACTGGCATTTACAAAAGCCGCATGAACAGGCGCAGGCATTTTACTTTTCTCACCGTTAACGGCAACCCAGATCACTTTGTTCAATTCCTGTTCGGGTGCGCGGTCTTCTTTTGTGAAGTCCATTTTCTCGCTCTTGCGAGACCATTGGCTCACGGCCGTGTTCTTGTCGTTCAGGTTAACATTTGCGGGACGAACATTAAAAGCAGGATGACTTGCAGTTTCATTAAAACTTCTCCACAAGGGCGTTGCGGCCGCATCATATTGGCTCATCGGGGGTAAACCCAGAATCAGCTCAATGGTTCTGACCATCGAAGATGTAGAGTAGGGGGTGTGATCGACATAACCTTGTTTCACAAATCCACCTGCGACATAAGCAGTAGTGCGGTGTGCATCGACATGGTCAGGACCATTTTGTGCATCGTCTTCTACAATGAATACAGCACATTGATTCCATATCGGGCTTTTGCTCAGGTAATCGACGAAGAGACCACAAGCCAGGTCATTATCGGCAACTGCCGCAAACGGTGTTGGCCTTCCAATGCGCAATCCTTCGGTATGGTCGTTGATAAAACGCAAGGTGTTTAAATGGGGTAATTTATTGTTTTGAATCAATGAATCGAAATCGCGTTTCCATTGGCTAAAACGGGTTGTATCTCGCACCTTTTGATCCCAACTGGTATATGACTGGCATACATGATTCTTTAATACCGGTATATTGGGTTTACCATCGTCTGCAAACTCACCGTAAGTCCTGTAAGTCACACCGTATCTCTTACTGAAATCCCAAAGGAATCCGTTCTTGTTATTGGCAACCTCCCTGTTTCCTTCAGCATCATAGGGACCACCCCGGCTACCGTAAGAAGTAGGCCAGGTCTTTTCCAGAAAATCGGTAGCATAAGCACCCAGACACCAGTTGTGCCCATCGGCACTTACTTCTCCATCCGAATAAAAATTGTCGAGAAGAACGAATTCATGTGCGATAGCATGCAGATTGGGGGTGATCTTTTCTCCAAACAGCACCAGGTTCTTATCGCCATTGCCTGCAGGCATATCGCCCAATACCTGATCGTAGGTCCTGTTTTCCTTGATCACATAGAAAACATATTTAATAGGTGAGACATCGCCAACCCTATGGGGAATGGGATTTCCATCTTTCCCGTCTGCATTGGCTTCCTTTTCTTTGGAGAAGGGAGTGTTTTGGTATACAGCCCGCGAATATACAGATAGCTGATCATCAGTAGGCTGTGGAATGATGCTCATTGCGCCTCTCAGGAGTCCGGCTATATATTGGACTTTTATATTTCGAGTGTTATCATTCTTCTGATAAGCTACTTTTTCTTCCTTTTTCACCGGATTGGGACCGAAAGGATTTGCAGGGGAAGTAAGTCCTTTCCCGTTGGATACAAAAATCGTTTTGTTTAATATCCTGACACAGGTCGGATACCAGCCTACGGGTATAAAACCTTTACTGACGCTGTTACCGGGCTTTTCAACATTGAATACAGCCAAACAGTTGTTGTCTGCATTGGCAACATACAATGTTTTATTGTCTTCACTCAGGGCAACGCCATTGGTGGTGGAGCCACTGGGAGAATCAGGATAAAGGGCTGCGTTTAACGTTTCGACTACCTGCCTTTTTTTGGTATCGATGACCGAAACAGAGTTGTCGTTGCTGTTGGCTACAAACAGGAATGAACCATTGCTTGTCAGACATAGGTCGTTAGGATTGCTACCCACAGGAACAGCACCGGTAAATTGTTGCTTACGGGTATCAAACATTTCAATTTTGCTGCACCCCCAGCATGAGATGTAAAGAATGTTGTTGTCTGGTGACAGAATGCAGGTGTATCCTTCGGCTCCAAGCGGATATTGTCCTGTTACTTTATGGGTAAGCAGATCAGCTACATAAAGTGAATTGTTTTCTTTGGTGACAACATAAAGCGCATGATGTTTGTCGTCTACCGCTAAACCGGCCACTCCGATTTTAACCGGCCACTTTTTACCCAATACAATGGTATCCAGCGGTACTAATTTGCTGTTTTTGATTGAAAAGTGAACTATGAAGTTATCGTGCCCGCCGGATGCATACAGCGATTTATCATCTTGTGAAAAAGCCAGTCCCAGCCATGATTTCCCCATTGGAACCGAATCCAGGATCTGATGATTAGCCGCATCAATGAGCTGTACAGACTGATCACTCTCTCCATTATTTGTGACCGCCAATAATTTTTTTGAGTGTGAAACAGCAATGTTGAGAGGCAGGTCGCCAAGGGTAATCTGATCTCCAACAGGGGTAATACTCCATCCATTGGATAGCGTAACCCGTTTTGATTCAATCTGGCTGAGTGTCTGGGCATAAGATAATGGAATGTCACATCCAATCAACAAGAAGAGGATAAAGGCTTTAAAAACCGAATATGGTAATGTTTTCATGAAGTTATTTTTTTGAAATAATATCCAGCAATCACATGCTAAGATAATAAATTTTGAGAAATAGGAAATGCTTATTTGATTATATTTTTATTAAGTTTG
>JAUZOX010000252.1 GCA_030706265.1 Bacteroidota bacterium
ACTTTGCCCAAAACAGACTATATTATTTCAAATGGTTCAAATAATATGACTATAAATGCATTCACAAGCGATCCTTCAGGGAATGGTGTATTGGATGGTAGTGGTTCGCAGATTATCAATGTAGGTGCAACGTTGAATGTTAAAGCAGGCCAGGCAACCGGACTTTATACCAGTGGCACCGGCTTTACTGTAATGGTTAATTATAACTAATTTGAACATAAGAATTGGACAAGCGTTGTTGCTGACAACGCTAACGCAGTGACAAGGAAAAAGAAGTGCTCAAGGCACTTCTTTTTTTTAAGGTGAATTGATCGTTACAGAAAGGGTTGTAAATGTTGAAGTCATGATGGGAATGATCCCGGTTCTTTTAGATCCTTTGAAAATTTAAAAATCAAGTCGGGATTTCAGATCTGATCTGAAAAAAATAGCTGGAAGTGGGTTCAAAAAAACAAATTTGTTTGATTCTTATGTTTTTGTGAACGTGATCTAAAATATCTTTTGGTAGTCCAATTGAATAATTTTTGTATTTTTGAATACGTTTTAAATAATTTAGGAAAAAATGGCTGAAATAGTTATTGCAAATACAACCAAATCGAGAACCTTGATCGGTTTTAAAGGAATATTTTTTCTCTTTTTCATCGGTTTTTCTTTGTTATGCAGTTCTTTGATGGCACAGGGAAACTTGCTGATTTCACCTCATCGGATCGTTTTCGAAGGACAAAAGAGGACCATGGAGATTAACCTGGCAAATACGGGCCAGGATTCTGCAAAGTACAGCATCTCATTTTTGCAATACCGTATGGCTGAAGATGGAAGTTATCAAGAGATCACTGCTCCTGAAGCAGGGTTGAATTTTGCCGATAAGAATGTCCGTTTTTTCCCTCGTACCGTCATGCTGGGGCCCAATGAATCACAGGTTGTGAAATTACAGCTGACAAAAGCGGATGAATTGGCACCGGGAGAATACAGGTCGCATCTGTATTTCAGGGCTTTGTCAAATCAAAAGGCATTGGGAGAGGAAACTGCAAAAAAAGACACTACCGGCATATCGATTAAAATAGTGGCTGTTTTTGGAATTACCGTTCCGGTGATTATCAGGGTAGGTGAATCAACCACGGCGACAAAATTAACCGACCTTAAGTTGGAAAAAGGTGCTGATGGAAATCATCAACTTCTTCTTGCCATCAATCGAACCGGGAATATGTCCACATATGGCGATCTCACCATTACGCATATTGCCCCCAATGGGGCCGAAACCCAAATAGGGGTGGTAAATGGGATCGCAGTTTATACTCCATTAGCGCTGCGAAGAGTCAAAGTTGATCTTGATAACAAACCTGCTGTTGATTTGAGTAAGGGAAAAATTAGGGCGGTATATTCATCTCAATCAGACACCCATCCCGTTAAGCTGGCTGAAGCCGAACTTACGCTTTAGCCTGTTAGCAACAAAAGATTTAAACTGGTGAAAAGAGCATGTTGGAAAACCTAAACACCGATAAAAATCTTTTATGTGAGTTCCATATGACCGATTTAATAAAAATTATTTACGTATGAAATTAATTCAACACAATAAGCATATTATAAAGCGGTTAACTTTTTTTGCAATTGGATTTTTACTCTTAATACTCAATACAACTGTTATAATGGCGGAGATTCCTCCGACACCTGTGGTGGGAAGACCATTGCTTTTTGGTAACTTTATCAATAATGTTTCATCGGAGGGAACAGGCACAATCACCATGTCAGCAGATGCTTCAAGTAATGTAACTGCTAGTTCGGGGATCATTTTGCTCAATTCTGCCCCTCGGCAATCTGCAATTGTTACGGCATATTATACTAAACACACATCATATCATTCAGTTACTGTTACGTTTGATCCAAGTGTTTACCTGAAAAACGGCACGAGTTATTCTGTTCAATTCACCCCCAGTCCTACCACCCCTAATAATTCATTTAATTTTAATAATAGTAAAAATGATACAGGAAGCATTGATATTTATATTGGAGGGACTTTAACAGTTGGCAGCCCCAGTGTAAATCCGGCCGGTAGCTATTCAGGTCAGATTAAGGTTTATTTGACATATAATAATTAATCACCGTTATATGGTTTTATCAGGAAAAATCAGATGAGCAATAAAATGGCATACACGATCCTTCCTCGAAAAAGTTGTATGCTCAAATCTGTCATTAGATTGGCTAAAGTCTTTACATTGCTTGTTTTCCTGATTCTATTTCCTTCTCTTAGCCTTGGACAGTCAGAACCTCAATATGATGAAGTTACCGTTTATTTGAAGGTTCAGGGTATTGGTGGAGCCGACGTCCCGGCCCTGATAAAAGGGGATGTGGCTTATCTTTCGATCTCTGATGTCTTTAGCCTTATTAAAATCAAAAACACCCCTTCTGCCAGATTAGACTCCCTCTCCGGGTTTTTCATCAATCCACAGGATGAATATTTAATCGACAGGGCGAAAAATCAGATCACATTTCAGAGTAAAAAAATACCATTAAAACCAGATGAACTGATTTTAACAGAGACCAACCTTTATATGAAAGCCACTCTTTTTGGCGACGTATTTGGGCTGAACTGTTTATTTAACATGCGTGAACTCAGTGTTCTCTTAACGACCAAATTAGAGTTGCCGCTTATCCGGGAGATGAAGATGGAGCAAATGCGGAACAACCTGAAACGTTTAAAAGGGGATGTTAAAACGGATACCACGATCGGAAGAAAATATCCTCTCTTCAAATTTGGCATGGCCGATTGGACCCTGTCTTCTACCCAGCAGCAAGGAGCCGTCCCCAATACGCAATTGAATCTTGCGCTTGGATCTGTAGTGGCAGGAGGGGAGATGAACGTGGGACTAAATTATTACGGAGACAACAAGTTGGATTTAAACCGGCAAACTTATCTCTGGCGATATGTCAATAATGACCTTAGCGCACTTCGTCAGGTGTCGGTTGGCAAGATTGGGGCCCAAACGATTTCGACGATTAACGGATCGCTCATCGGGATACAGGTGACCAATACGCCCACGATCTACCGCCGTTCATTCGGGACATATACACTCAGTAATGTGACGGAACCGGGCTGGCTGGTGGAGCTGTATGTGAATAATGTCCTGGTTGATTATACCAAAGCAGACGCTTCGGGATTTTATAAATTTGAGGTGCCATTGGTCTATGGCATTTCTGTACTGACGGTCAGAATGTATGGCCCCTGGGGCGAAGTGCGCACCCGGGTTGAAAACGCTAATATTCCATTTAACTTTTTGCCGCCGGGTGAGTTGGAATATTCGGTGAATGCCGGAGTGGTTGAGGATATGCCCCATACGCAGCTTTACAGGACTAATGTTAACTACGGAGTAAGTAAACGAATGACCATTGGGGGAGGCTATGAATATTATTCGACACCATCGGGAATTAACTCATTACCGTTTATCAACTCATCGGTCATGTTATTGAATGATCTGCTGCTGTCAGGCGAATACACTTCCGGGGTAATGAAAAAAAGCTCGCTGAGTTACAGGTTGCCGTCCAACCTTCAACTTGATTTTAATTATACCGATTATGAAAAAGGACAGAAGGCAATTTTGAATGCGCCTTTACGCGAGAATGGTTTTTCTTTGGCAGTGCCGGTTCAGGCAAAGAAATTTTCATTGTATAGCCGTTTATCTTTTTCTCAGATGTTTTACAGTGATTACACATTAGCAAATTCTGAGTTTTTGATTTCGGGAAATTTAAACGGGGTAAGCACCAATATTACTACTTCTATGATGTCGCCCGATCTGAAAAATATCACGGCCTCGAGCAATTTCTCCCTCTCATTCGGACTACCGGGTCATTTTACGGTGATGCCTTCTGCACTGTATGATTATAACCGAAAAGAACTGATCACTTTGCATTGCGATGTACAGAAGCCTCTTTGGGGAAACGGTTATTTTAATATCACCTATGAACGCAATATGTTGACCAAGGTGAGCAGCATAAATATTGGCCTTCGCTATGATTTTTCATCAATGCAAACAGGTTTGGCAACCCGGATAAGTAAAAATGCAAATTCATTTTCTCAATCAGCCCGGGGAAGCTTTTATTACGACAGCAAGACGCATTATCTCGGAACCTCCAATATCAGCACTGTGGGCAGGGGTGGTTTTGCTTTCTTGGCTTATCTTGATCTGAATGGAAATGGAAAGCGAGATAAAAATGAACCCAAGATATCGGGATTAAACGTGAGGGTGAATGGAGGCCGTGTTATCAGGGATGCTAAGGATTCAACGATTCGAGTCATCGACCTGACTCCCTATACCAGCTATTTGGTTGAACTGGATAAAAATAATTTTGAAAATATTTCATGGCAGATTAAAAATAAAACGATGACGGTGTACGCCGATGCCAATCAGATAAAAACAATTGAAATCCCGATTGAAGTAATGGCTGAGGCTGCAGGAACCGTCAATCTTAAATCAAAAAGCGGAACAAGAGGATTGGGCCGTATATACGTCGATTTTTACCGTAACGGTAAAACACTGGTGGCAAAAACCCTTACCGAGAGTGACGGTTATTTTAGCTACATGGGACTGGCTCCCGGCAAATATGAAGCCCGAATGGATAGCAGCCAATTAGTGAAAATTAAAATGACTGCAACTCCCAATTTTAAAGCATTTACGGTCAAGGAGTCCAAAGACGGGGATTATGTCGAAGGACTGGATTTCACACTTCAATCGACTGTGAAAGATTCCACTATGGAAGTAAAACCGGCTGTCGAACCTAAGCAAGTTCCGGAAAAAGTGATTAA
>JAUZOX010000253.1 GCA_030706265.1 Bacteroidota bacterium
ACTATTCGCCAAAAAGTCAACGATCCCCGTCATTTCAACACTCCCCTGCGTGGTTTCCATATCGTGGTGGATGCCGGGAACGGCTCGGGAGGCTTTTTTGTAGACAAGGTCTTGCAACCCCTGGGAGCCGATACTACAGGAAGCCAGTTTCTGGAACCCGATGGCATGTTTCCCAACCATATTCCGAATCCTGAAAACGAGGCTGCCATGGAATCCATCGAACAGGCAGTCATAAAAAATAAAGCCGATCTGGGAATTATTTTCGATACGGATGTAGACCGCTCGGCTGCAGTTGACCAAACCGGAACCGGCATCAACCGAAACCGGCTGATTGCACTCATTGCCACAATCATCCTCGAAGAACATCCCAACACAACCATCGTTACCGATTCGATTACGTCCGACGGATTGACCGAATTTATTGAAAAGGAGCTCGATGGAATACATCATCGTTTTAAAAGGGGATATAAAAATGTCATTAACGAGGCCATCCGCCTGAACGAAGAGGGGCAGAAATGCTGGCTTGCCATCGAAACCAGCGGTCATGCGGCATTAAGAGAAAATTACTTTTTGGATGACGGAGCCTATCTCATCACCAAATTACTCGTTAAAGCCGCCCTGCTGCGTCGAAAGAAAAAGACCTTACTCTCCCTTACCGAAAGGCTTAAAACGCCACTGGAGGACAAGGAAATCAGATTGAAGATAAAAGTACCGGCATTCAAGGACTACGGGAACAAGGTTATTGCCGAACTGACCGAATATGTCAAAACAGTGGAGGGTTGGCAGATTGTCCCAAACAATTATGAAGGCATCCGGGTTTCATGCGATGCCAACTCCGGAAACGGATGGTTCCTGTTGCGTCTTTCACTTCACGATCCGGTGATTCCTTTAAATATCGAATCAAATCAGGTCGGTGGTGTTGAGAAAATAACCCGCCAACTTACTGATTTCTTTAAAAGCTATCGCGATCTTGATAAAGACCAATTGTCCTGATCCATATTTCCGTTGATCCCCAAAATCAACTCAATACCGAAAAACCACCAAGGAAAATATTTAATCGTTCCTGATAGGATTGTTACCTGAAAATTATGGGAAAAGGAAGGTAATCAGAAAAATTCAAGCCCTATTTCTGAATTCTTAAAAGATGCATTATGGATACTCTAGGAGTATCCATTAAGTATCCATAAAGTATCCCTAAAGTATCCATAAAGTATCCTTTAAATCTAAATTTAAACACTCTTTTATACCGGGTTTATGACTAAATTCCGATAATTTTACCATTAACGATTTTAAGTATTTCTTCTTCCAAAGCTTTGGCTTGTTGCTCGATTTCATTTCCTTGTTCGATGACGCCTTTTACGTAGGTTTTATCCAATAGGCCGGAGGCATTGATTTTCACATTCAGAAATGCACCCATCACCGCAGAACGGGCACACAAAGCCCCAACTCCTGCATCGGTTACCGAATTGGGATTGCCCTTCTCAGCCATAGCCCTGATGATTTCCATCGATTTCAGAGATAATTCCATCACCTGTAACGGAACATAAATGGCATAACGGGTGGCCTCCTGGATGGCACTTGCCCGGAGAGATTTTTCCTCTTCGGTCGTCTTTGGCAAGCCATATGCATCCATTATCTTATTGAAGGCACGTGTATCTTCATCGACAAGCCACAAAAGCCGATCCTTCAACGTCTGCCCCTTTTCGGCCCAATCTGAAAAGACTTCCCAGCGGTCATCCCATCCGGGTTTATGCGACGACAGGTTAGCCACCATCGTCCCCAGAGAGACACCTAAAGCACCGATATATGCTGAAATCGAGCCACCACCCGGAGCAGGTGACTCTGATGCGGTTTCATTTGCAAAACCACTGCAGCTCAAGTTCATCAATTTCTTTTCTTTCTTGTCGCGCAGGAGATATTCGATCACCTTCTCGTCCGGATTAAAAGGTTTCAGGTCGTCGAGCCCCAACGATTTTACGGCGATCTTCACGATCTCGTCTTCCGAAACGCCAACAGAACGCTGCTGTTTGCGCAGGAAATACTTACCGGCTTCAATCAGTGACTTCAAGGGAACCAGACCGACCAGTTCTGATCCGGTAACGCGCATGCCGCGTTCGGCAGCTTTCCTGCAAGCCTCTTCAAAGGCAAGATGAACCGGGGTAATGTTGATATTGGTAAGATTGATCGACACCTGGGCTATGCCGTATTCTTCAATATACCAACCAATGGCTTTACATGCTTTTAGACTCCCCGGGATGTTAACCGGGTAACCGGAAGCATCTTTAACAATCTTCCCCGTTACGGCATTTCCTTCGCGCAAGGGTCTCCCCTTTTCCCTGATATCAAAAGCAACAGCATTTGCCCTGCGTACAGATGTGGTGTTGAGGTTGATATTGTAGGCTACCAGAAAATCGCGCGCACCGATGGCAATAGCGCCGGTAAAGGGATTAAAACGGGCAGGACCAAAATCGGGTTTCCACGACGGATCCTCCAGCTTTTTGGGAAGTCCTTCATATTCTCCGGCACGACATGCTGCCAGGTTTCTTCTTTTTTCTTCAAAAGCCGCATTCTCATAACAGTAGACCGGAATTGACAACTCATTGCCAACCCTCTCAGACAGTTTACGCGCACAAGCTACCGTTTCATCCATCGTGATATTGGAAACGGGGATAAAAGGACATACATCGGTAGCCCCAAACCGGGGATGTGCACCATGGTGCTTTGACATGTCAATGATTTCAGAGGCCTTGCGAATGGCCCTGAACGCTGCTTCAGCTACGGCTTCGGGTTCGCCGACAAAAGTGACTACGGTCCTGTTTGTACCGGCTCCGGGATCTACATCAAGCAACCTGACTCCTTCAACCCCCGCAATCTGATCGGTAATCTGTTTGATAATGGCCATATCCCTTCCTTCGCTAAAGTTGGGGACACATTCTATGAGTTGGTTCATTGTTTTAAAAAGTTTTTAAAAAATGAAGAGTGGGTATATTTGAATTGAATTTTTCCATTCAGAATGATGGTATCGACATTGTTGTGACCATAATAATAGGGCACGAATGCATATGAACTGATGGGCTTGGTTACAAAAACATTTGCCCGTTTACCGACTGCAATGCTTCCCAGTTCATCACTCACCCCCATAGCATAGGCACTGTTGATCGTCGCGGCGTTGATAACTTCCTCGGGCAACATCCTGTACTTGATACAACCCATCGAAAGGATTAACTGCATGTTCCCCGATGGAGAGGATCCCGGATTAAAGTCGGTCGCCAGTGCGATACCCAATCCGGCATCGATCATCTTGCGGGCGGGGGCAAAAGGCATTTCAAGAAAGAAAGCAGCACCGGGCAGAAGTGTGGGCATGGTATCGCTAACTATTAAGCTGTTAATTTCATCGTCGCCTGTGCATTCGAGATGATCAACCGACAAGGCATCATATTTTACCCCAAGCTGAACGCCTCCGGAATAGTCGAGTTCGTTGGCATGAATCTTTGCCCGCAGACCGTGTTTCTTTCCGGCTTTCAATATCTTTTCAGTTTGTTCAATCGTAAAAAATCCCCGGTCACAGAAGACGTCAATAAAATCGGCCAGGTCTTCAGCGACGACCCTTGGAATCATCTCATTGATAATCAATTCAACATAATCATCAGGACGGTCTTTGTATTCTTCCGGAAAAGCATGTGCACCCAAAAATGTTGCACGGATGGTTAATGCCGAGTTTTCTTTCAATCGTTTGATCACCCGTAACATCTTGAACTCATCTTCAACCGTAAGTCCATAACCACTCTTGATCTCGACGGCACCCGTCCCCATTCGCTTGATTTCCTCAATCCGTTGCCATGCCGCATCATAGAGTTCATTCTCCGAAGTCGAATGAAGCAGTCGTGCAGAATTCAGTATGCCGCCGCCTCTTTGTGCTATCTCTTCGTAACTGAGTCCTCTTATCTTGTCAACAAATTCCACTTCCCTGCTTCCGGCATAAACCAGATGGGTATGCGAATCGCAAAAAGAAGGAAAAACCATTTTATCCTTCGCATCAATCTGAATTAGTTCTTTTTCATCCAGTTTTACCCTGTCAAGTTGATCCATAGTACCGAAACCGGCAATAATATCTTCATTTATATAAAGATAGGCATTCCGTAAGGTATTCAGTTGTTTCATATCTGCCCCACGTAAGCAGCGACGGTTTTCAGGATCAATACCGACCAATTCTTTTATATTCTTGATTAGCAATGACATTTTATATAAGTTAATAACAGTAATCTGGTTTTGGTGTGCATGATTACTGATTGCTAAATTACTCCGAATCTTAGAAAAGACAAAGCAGAATATAATAGATTTATCGAATTGAAAAAATAAACGAATAAAAACCGGATTGCTTTATCCAATGAGGCCACGCTTTCGCTTGAGACATTCCCGGATCTTGGTCCTGAATTTCCAGCAAGTCATCTGCCTTGTTTCCATGGTTTCGGCAAGTTCCGTACTGGTAATCTCAGGGGCACAGCAAACCTTATATGCAATTTCAAAAGCAGACGGCAAAGGAATCCTGCACCGATGAAATATGGTATGGGATGTTGGCGACTCATCGTGTTTGCATCGAGTACATCTGCGCGAAAATGGGGTTCTTCCTTTGCAGTAATTATCATTCCCGCATTTTAAACATTTATACCCATTCTTCCATTTTTCGGCAGCAAGAAATTCCAAACATTGTTTCCCGGTTCCGAATTTCTCCCTGAAAGCCTCTTCGGACAAGCCCTTAAATAAACAACCCAGTGTCATGAGAATATTTGAT
>JAUZOX010000254.1 GCA_030706265.1 Bacteroidota bacterium
ATTTACCGATTAATCGGTTTGGCATACAATAAGATTTATTGGGCGACAAGCGATGACGACTACCGCACAGCCCAATTTATCCTGGAGAATGCAGCTGAACGTGCGACAAAATTCAATCTCGCCTCTCAATTTCCTGATATCTATTTTGACCTCGGATTAATCAATCAAAACAGGGGCTACAAGAAAGACTGCGAACAAAGTCTCAATAAATACCTTGAGATTGCCCCCAATGGCCCATTGGCTTCAAAGGCTAAAACGATGCTTAAAAAGCTGAATTGATTCAAGAACAGGAACTGTAAGCTGACCTTTCCAAAGCGCGTTATTCTGAAAAGAGGAACCCGGAATCCTTAGTTTGAAGAGATTGGCGGGGTATTGGTATTTAACCGATAGATTACTTAGCTTTAAAGGACTGATAACCAAAATTAATTCCTCCCCATATCCGCCCAACATTGGAGGTTGTCCCTATGCTTCTCCTACCCTTTCCCTACCCCATGACTACCCTAATAGTAGGCATAGGGTAGGGAAAGGGTAGGAGAAGCATAGGGAAAGGGTAGTGAAAACCTCAGATATAAACCCGATATAAGGAATATATTCAGCGGATATTCTATGAATATAATACCGGTTAAATGTCAATAAAGGACCGATATTGCAGGCTTTGACCCGGACTTTCAAAAGAAATTTAGTAAAAGATGAAATTGCAGATGGTTGATTTTTAAATTCGGAATGCTTGACGTGCTGGTTTTTTTATTTATAGATTTACTGTTGTTGCGAAACTTTAGTTCATAGCAAAATTCTTTGAATAGTTTTTGGATAGTTTAAAAAAATCGATTAATTTGCAAGCCATGAAGTTCATCAGGGAAGAGGAAATAGAAATTCAGAACAGATTGAATGCGGGAGATGGAACCGCATTGTAATTACTATTTCATCGTTATTACAACGACCTCTGCCGCTATCTGATTATCTTCTTAAAGGATGAAAATATTGCCAAGAATATCGTGCAGGATCTATTCCTTTATCTTTGGGAAAACCGTGAACGTGTCGACTTTAAAAAATCCTTAGAATCCTATTTATACCAGGCTTGCCGTTTTAATGCATTGATTTACCTCCGCAATGAACACAGGCATGAGAAGTGTTATGAAAAAATCAAGCTTCTGTCAACCGAAGCATCGACGGATGCTTCTTGCGAAACAGAGATCAGAGAGCTGAACAGAATCATTGATGAGTCGATCAGGTTACTTCCCGATCGTTGTCGGCAAATATTCAATCTCAGCCGTTCCAGAGGGTTATCATATTATGAAATTGCAGCACAATTAGGGATTTCCGTTAGTGCCGTAGATAATCAAGTCAATATTGCCATAAAAAAAATCAAACAACACATTGGTTCTTGTTATGCCGAAATATTTATAGCCTCTTTCCTTTTAAATAAACTCTGATTTAAATTATTTTCTTCTACAAACTATTTATATACAATAGTTGTTTTATGAATGACTCCATTCATTGTTGTACTTAGTCAACAATAGGCTGAGTGTTCAAGGCAATAATTCTGCATTTGAAAAATGATTAAGAAAAAAATGATTTGCCCTATGGAGGAAGGGGCAATAAAGGAATCATTTATATAAACAGCACAAATATGGAACGATTGCCCTGGGAGCTTCTTGATAAATACTTTACGAAGAGAATTACTCATTCTGAGCAACAAATTCTTGACAATTGGATCGCTGCATCTGATGAACATACACTGCTTTTTAAAGAAATTGATGCTGATTATAAGGCAGGTCTCCCATTTCCCGGTGATTTTAATGAAGACACCTCTCATTCATGGAAAAATCTTCAAAAGGATTATGCTATTCCCCGGACCTTTAACATGCCGTTGAAGAAATTGTACCGTCTTGCTACCGCAATTATGATCCCGCTATTGCTGGCAGGAGGTATAGCGGGTTTTCTCATTACAAAAAGTCTTATCCCAGCCGGCAACAATGGCTCTTTTACCACCATCTTTTCTCCGGGGGGCCAAAAAACAAGGGTTACACTCCCTGATAACTCCATCGTTTGGTTGAATGCCAAGACCACGCTAAGATATGCATCGGCTTTTAATGAAAGCCAGCGAAGTGTTTATTTAGATGGGGAGGCGTTTTTTGATGTTAAGCATGATAGTCGACATCCTTTTATCGTAAAGACCTCTGACTTTAACATTAAGGTGTATGGGACAACTTTTAACGTTAAGGCCTATAAGGAAGAAGGAGTGGCAGAAGCTACGCTCGTCAAGGGAAAAATAAGTATCGAGGGGCTTTATCTTAAGGGACAAAATTCGGATGAGTTTATCATTCATCCAAACGAAACATTTAGATATATAAAAAATCAGGCAACCTTTAAGAAAGCGAATGAGGTTCCCTCAGTTGTAAATAATAAAACTGAAGAACAGGATGATGCACCGCTGGTGCAGATCGCGGAGAAAGTTGATGTGACTCCCATCGTAGCATAGAAAGACGGCAAATTGGTTATTAAAGACGAAAGCTTCTTAACGCTTTCACATAAGCTTGAACAATGGTACAATGTTAAAATACACTTTGAAGATGAAGCGGTCCAGGAAATAAGGTATACCGGGATGTTTGAAAAGGAGAATATCGACCAGGTTTTGAAATATCTGCAGATGCTTACTCCCTTTGAATACGATATGAAACTAAATGAAATTACAATCCGATATCAGAAAAACGCAGAAAACAAAAAAGGAGGAAACGCAGAGACACAAGGAAAATAAAAAATACGGGAGATCTACCAGGTAAATCTCCCGCGATCCGGCACTGTAAATGTTTGCGGCATTTACAAATTGCCCAAAAAGATCACCATCAATTAATCATTTGCACGAGCAAAGCATGTCATTAATGATTCAACTTAACACTTACAAAGTTATGGAAAAAAAAATACTCTTATTCCGGAGAGGATTTAATTCTTCCCGGTTTAAAAAAAACCTGATTATCATGAAACTCACCTTAGTTTTTTTACTGATAAGTATTTTATCAGCCAACGCTTTGGTATATTCTCAGGATTTAAAAATTGATTTCTCTAAAAAAAGCTTTACTGTTGGCGAAGTCTTATCGACCATAGAAAAGAATTCTGATTACAGATTTCTTTACAGGAACGATCAGATCAATCTGGACCGTACTATAAAAATTGATCCTTCTGATAAAACCATTGACGGTATTTTGACCTCCGTATTTAACAAAACGGGGGTAAACTTTAGAACTGTTGAAAACAATCTGGTTATTTTATCGCCGGTTGTTCAACAAAAAAAGAAAACCGTTACCGGAAAAGTAACCGATGAAACCGGGCAGCCCTTAGTTGGGGTAACCGTCACAATAAAGGGATCGACCCGTGCCATAGTAACGGACAGGAATGGGGCCTATTCCATACAACTCAATGAAAACGACAAGGATTTGATCTTTTCTTTTGTTGGGATGAAAAAGCAAGAGATACCCATAGAAGGACGCTCAATCATTAATTTGGTCATGGAGCAAGAATCCAGTGCTTTGAGTGAAGTAATTGTCATTGGCTACGGCACAGCAAAACGGAAAGATTTTACAGGTTCAGTCGCTTCGGTTAGAATGGAAAACTCACCGGTGGCTCTTCTGCCCAACCTCAATCCACTTGAAGCGCTAAAAGGGAATGTGACGGGGTTGAATATTGGTGCTACTAACACTGCCGGTGGTGAGCCAACTATGCAGATTCGCGGGCAAAATTCCATCAATGGTACAAATACCCCTTTGATTGTTTTAGATGGGGTGATCTACATGGGTAGTATTAGTGATATCAATCCAAACGACATTGCCAGTTACGATGTCTTGAAAGATGCTGTTTCGAATGCAGCTTACGGATCGAGATCGGCCAATGGAATTATTGCGATCACCACTAAAAAAGGAAAATCAGGCAAACCCGTTATCACCTTTAACACCTCCACTGGTTTCCAAACCTGGCAGAATCAACCGGTTATGATGAAAGCCAAAGAGTGGTTGACGGTGGTGAATGCACGTAATCAATATGCTGTCGGTTCTACCAATTGGTTGCAAGTAGGCGAATTAGCAAATTATAATGCAGGGAAAGAAACCGTTTGGCTCGATAAGGTAACGCGTTTAGGGGTGAATCAGGATTATCAGGCGGCCATTTCAGGGGCAGCCGAAAAGATAAACTATTATCTGTCCACGGCATATAGCAATAATAAAGGGATTGTTGTGGGCGATAATTTTAACCGGTTGTCCGTCTTTGGTAAGATGAATACAAATGTTACCTCCTGGTTAGAGCTTGGAGCTGATGCAAGTTTTTCGAAAAGAGATTACTCGGGTTTTGCCGCCAACATTGCTTCAGCGGAAGCCATGTCTCCTTATGGCGTCATGTATCGCGATGACCAAGGACATCTGGAAAAATATCCTTATACCCAATCATTGACCAATCCATTATGGGGGATAAATGATGGAACGGCCAGCAATACCGATATTCGCAATAATTTCCGTTTAAATGCCTATGCTGTTATCAGTATCCCATGGGTGAAAGGATTGACTTTTCGTTCAAATCTTCTTAACAATCTTGATAAAGATCAATCGGGTAACTTTTATAACGAGAAATACTATGTTAAAGAAGGTGCAGGCATTGATCGATACAGTCCGACAGTTGTTCAGGGATTTTTAGCCAGTGCGAATGGAAATATCGACAATCAAACTACAAAAAGTTATGTTCTGGATAATATCCTGAATTATAAAAATGTATTTGGCAAACACAGCATCGATGTAACAGC
>JAUZOX010000255.1 GCA_030706265.1 Bacteroidota bacterium
CCTGGGTCGTTACAGCCGTAAACGGATTCGACCAGACCGAGCGTCATTTATATTATACCTCTACCGAGGCAAGCCCCATCCAACGGCAACTTTATGAACTTGATCTGAAATCCGGAAAGACAATACGACTGACCACGCTTCATGGGACTCACAATGCCATGGTCAGCGCTGACGGTCATTATGCGTTGGATGTGCTTTCAAGCACAGACATAGCACGCCGGTATGATTTGATCGATGCGACAAACGGAAAAGCAATCCGCACGTTACAGGAAGATATTAATCCGATGAAAGAGGTTCAGCATGGCGAAACTACTTTGGGGACATTGAAAAGCAAGGATGGATCCGACCTTTATTACCGATTGGTGAAACCGGCAGATTTTGATCCTGCAAAGAAGTATCCTGTCATCTTTTATGTTTATGGCGGTCCTCATGAGCAGCTGGTCACCGATACCTGGTTGGGTGGTTCAAATGCATGGTTTCAGCTATTGGCGGCCAAGGGCTATATCATTTTTACCCTGGATAATCATGGTACCTCGAACAGGGGATTTGCTTTTGAGAGCGTCATCCACCGTCATCTGGGCACCATTGAAGTAGAAGATCAGATGATTGGGGTGGATTTCCTGAAAACGTTGCCTTATGTCGATGCCGGCAGGATGGCTGTTGATGGCTGGAGCTATGGCGGATTCATGACATTATCGTTAATGTTGAAACACCCCGGCGTATTTAAAGTCGCCACAGCAGGCGGACCTGTTATTGATTGGAAATGGTATGAGGTGATGTATGGCGAAAGATACATGGATACACCGCAGGAAAATCCAGAGGGTTATAACGATGCAAGTTTGCTCAATTATGTGCAGAATCTGAAAGGCCGGCTGATGATCATTCACGACACCAAGGATGCAACCGTCGTATGGCAAAACTCACTGGCTTTTATCAAGAAATGTGTGGATAAAGGGGTTCAGGTAGATTATTTTGTTTATCCGGGCCATGAACACAATGTAATCGGACCGGACAGGCTGCACCTATTCCACAAATTGTTTCAATATTATCAGGATCATTTGTAGAACATAACTTTCCGGTATTTCAAAAAAACTCTTACTTTTGTAACCGGAAATGCCTCTTTAGCTCAGCGGTAGAGCAGCTCACTCGTAATGAGCAGGTCGAGGGTTCAAATCCCTTGAGAGGCTCATTATAAAAATAATACCCCTGTAGGTTAATTACTTACAGGGGTTTTCTTTTAGGGTGCTGTGTGGAGTGGTAAGATAAAAAGAACTATTGAATAATGAAACGAAATCAGACAAACTACAGAGATTGTGGTTCAATAACTTGAAAAAATACAAATTTCCAAACGAATAAGAATTACTTAAAATTATAGCAGAGCAAATGAAATGGAATACTGATAGAATTGTGTAGTTAAACATTTCAAATGGCTGCAATTTCTTTTTAAACAGAGCTTGTGGTTATTATTGTTCACTATCTTTATTGCGTTTATATTCTGAACCAAATTTTTGAATGATATACTTATGAAGAAGTTATTCTTGTGTATTGCCATTTTGGTATATTCCTCTATTGCATTTTGTCAAATTGAAGTGGGCAAGGAGATGAATGCATTGCAAAACACTATTTGTAACCCGCTCAACCTTAGTTATCGCTTTTGCCTGGATAATCCATCACGGCGCGAAGCTGCTGATCCTACCATGATCATGTTTGAAGGAGAATATTTTCTATTTGCCTCTAAATCGGGAGGATACTGGCATTCGAAAGATTTAATACATTGGGATTTTATTACTTCGACCGATCTGCCTTTTGAAGAATATGCTCCTGCAGCTGTCGTTATTAAAGACAAGATTTACTTCATCGCTTCAGGGAATGCCCCAAGGAAAATATACAAAACTTCAGATCCCCAATCGGGTAAGTGGGAAGTAGCCAATGCAACTTTTCCAATAGGCATGACAGATCCTGATTTGTTTCTTGATGAGGATGGTCGACTGTACTTTTATTATGGCTGTTCTAACGTAAAACCTATATATGGAGTAGAACTTGACCCGGAAACACTTAATCCAATAGGAAAACCTGTTGAGTGTTTTAACAGCAACAAGGCAACTTTCGGTTGGGAACGACCTGGTGATTATAACAATGAAAACGCAAATCCATGGACCGAGGGTTCATGGATGACTAAGCACAATGGTAAATATTATCTGCAATATGCAACACCCGGAACTCAGTTTAAAAGTTATTGTGATGGAGTTTATGTTTCAGATAAGCCGTTAGGTCCTTTCAAACCAGCTTTGCACAACCCCTGTTCTTACAAGCCCGAAGGTTTTATTGCCGGCGCAGGTCATAGTAGTACTTTTCAGGATAAATATGGTAACTACTGGCACATCTCCACGATGACAATTTCTGTAAAACACATGTTTGAACGTCGCCTGGGATTATTTCCAATGTTTTTTGATAAAGATGGAGAACTTTATACCTATACCGGATTCGGAGATTTCCCTTTTATTATTCCACAGAAAAAAATATCAGGACCTGAAGCGTTATTCCCGGGCTGGATGTTGCTTTCATTTCATAAACCTGTACAGGTCTCATCAGAAATTAAAGATCATGCAAAGAATCTTGCTAATGATGAAGAGGTCAGAACCTACTGGAGCGCAAAAACAGGGGGAAAAGGAGAATGGATTAATATGGATCTGCAAAAACGATCTATGATTAATGCTATTCAGATAAATTTTGCAGAAAACGATACCCGTCTGTTGGGCCGTTCAGATAGTGCATATTACCAGTATCTGTTGGAATATTCGAACGATAATATCACTTGGAAGCCTTTAGTTGATAAAAGATTAAATAAGACGGATGTGCCACATGATTATATACAGCTTACTAAGCCTATACAGGCACGCTATGTGAAGGTCACAAATTATCATGTGCCGGATGGAACCTTTGCGGTTTCGGATCTGCGCATATTTGGAAAAGGCACAGGGGGATTACCCGGAGAAGTTGAGAATTTCAGGGTCCAGCGGAATCAAAACGATAATCGTGAGGTGGAACTCAACTGGAAAAAAAATCCTGATGCCGTTGGATACAACATCCGGTATGGAGAGGCAAAAGATAAACTGTATCACAATTATCAGGTATTGGATAAAAGCTCTGTGGTAATTCGAAGCCTGAACAGTAATATTCGCTACTGTTTTACGATTGATGCCTTTAATGAAGGCGGCATTCATAAAGGAACGAAAATTGTAGTCGCCCAATAATCAGTAATTCTCTTCGGTAAACTCATCTTCACCCAATTCTACCGATGATTTTATCGCATTGCGCCACAACAATTACAGACACTTTTTCACTTCTCAAATCAATACGCTTATATGGAGATGTAAATGTTGCATCTCTTGATAAAAGGATACTCCCTGATTAGCGTTGTTGGCGAAAAACAGTTGTGGTGTAAGAGGTGTATTTCTTAAACATCCTTGAAAAATAAGATATGCTTTTAAAGTTGGTCTCTCCGATAATCTGTTCATTGGTCATGTTGGTTGTCAGTAACAGGTACTGTGCTTTTTCGAGGCGCTTTCGAATTATGAATTCGCAGGGGGGCATGCCTACCAATGATTTAAATATCCGGGTGAAGTGATCTTTGGAGAGACAAGCCATATTGGCCAGTTCACTGATCGGGATTTCGCTCTGCAAGTTACTTTGAATATACAATAGTATAGACTGCATATTGTGGCGCAATAAATTCGTAGAATGGGCATCCTGTTCGGATTCAAGGAATGCAGAAAAGAGCTGACGAATGATTCCGATCGACTCCAGATGCTGATTGATCGACTTATAGTTGACTTTTTGATTGATCCATGGCTTGGTCTGGTACAATTTGGGATCCCTGTGAGGCAACTGTAAATCAGGGTTGATGAATAAGAGACGTTCAAATAGTCTTGTGATGATGTCAGTGGCTCTGACTTTGTTCTTCACCTTAAAGAGGTTGAATACGTTCAATCCGTTTTGCATGCTTTCATTCACATGGATATAGTAATGACACAACCCTTGTTCGAAAATATAGGTGCACATAGTGAAGCTGGGGATTATATAAATAAATCCGGCTTCAAGTGTGATCTGTTCATGTCCGATGATCAGATAGCCATGCCCTTCTGTGATTAAATAGATACGTGAAAACGGGCTCACTACGTTGTCGTATTCAGTGCGTCCCTCAAAACGTAAATATGCAAGATTCTTTAACCGGAATATCAATGAATCTCCAATTTCTTCGGTATACATTAAGTTTACGTTTAGTTTGTTGTGTCGTTTTTATTTTCAAAGGTAGATGAATTTTATTTTCTCAAATATCGTATTTGTGCAATAAAATGACGTATTTGTTCAAACCTTTGTGTTGTAAAGTATCTACCTTTGGAAAAAGAGTGAAGATATGATCACACTCCATTTTTACAGATAAATTAAGACACACATTTTAAACAACATAACATGAACCCGGCATGAATGAAAACACATACAGCGAAGAAAATCATCCATGCGAGTTTCATCTGACCTATTAAATTAAATTATTTACAAATGAAAACATTTTTACTGATTTTATTGATGGCATTTTCTATCAACCAGATAGTGGATGCACAAACATTTAAGACAAAAGAAGAGCGTATGGATTGGTGGAAGCAATCGCGCTTTG
Organism: Bacteroidota bacterium; assembly: GCA_030706265.1. Taxonomy (GTDB): domain Bacteria; phylum Bacteroidota; class Bacteroidia; order Bacteroidales; family Cfx3-03; genus Cfx3-03. The sequence goes on from JAUZOX010000255.1 coordinate 4,676, forward strand.
GTATGTTTATCCACTGGGGTCCCATCTCTTTAAAGGGAACGGAAATCAGCTGGTCGAGAGGGAATCAGGTTCCGGTCGAAGAGTATGATAATTTATACAAGCAATTTGA
>JAUZOX010000256.1 GCA_030706265.1 Bacteroidota bacterium
AGAAAAGTCGCTAATGTATTTATGCCCCTTTGGATTGTATATGTCGCCTTGATATTTGTGAATACCCAGATTAAAATCAAGGTCATGCTGAATGATCGTTTCATCTACTGAGGACAACAAAACGTGGTTGTCATTGTCAATGCCAGGTTGGGGAGTCACTAACAATCCATGGTACTTTCGTGTGTTACAATTGATTATTGTAGAACTTATGTATGCGCCAGTCTGGTTCGAACGCAGAAACTCTTTTCGTAAAGAGTATTCTAAATTCACCAGCTGACTTTTATCAAATTTAATATACTCCATTAATCATCCCATTTTAAAATGTGAACAAGTATTTCATGATTTTGTTTCCATGCAAACAAAACTATTATTAGGTTTCCGTTCCCATCATATTATAGCTTTTCACAAATATAACTTTTTCCTAAGATTAATCGGCATACCAAAATTAATTTTATATTACATTTTCACATTTTTTCCACTTCTCTGGCTAAAATAAACTAAGTGGCAGTCGGTTTCAGTTCAGTTTTTGAAATCTTTGTAATCTGCATTTTCAATAATCTCATTTACAGTTATTTTGTTAAGAAGTGATATTCCGGTTACCTGTAATTGTAAACGATAAATCACTGTTTAAACCCTGATTCGATGAATCGAGCTGATTTATCCTTTAAATTTATTCACAATTGAAACAATTTTCAGAATAAAACATCTCCTATATTTGTATTTGACAAGAATTAAAATAAAATAAACAAAGAAGGGCTCTTATTTTTTGATTATTTAAGTGTACAACAAACACATAATATCGATAAATATCAACTCTTCAGGATACCGCCAAATATAAATCAATTTAATAACCATGAAATGAAAAATACCAGGATTCTTTTTTTGACGCTATTGGCCTTCGTCTTGTCTACCTTGCCATTCACGGGCAAGGGGCAAAATGAAAAAAGCCAGGGAGAAAAGGCCAATGTTGCCCTTCTTGCAAAAGCAACCGGGTCTGAGCGTAATGGGGCTTCTGTAAACGGACTAAACGATGGCCGCATACCCAACACTGTTTCGGCCTCTATGCGCCAGAGGTATGCAACCGCCAATACCAAAAGGAGCCAACAACACCTTACGACACAATGGGTAGTATACGAGTGGAATGATCCGGTGACCATCGATGAAATGACCATCTATTGGTATAACTTTGACAACCTGGTCAGGCTTCCACAGGCTTACAGACTAAAATACTGGGATGGAAAAGATTTTATCCCTGTAAACAATGCAATCGGATTAGGCCTGGTCAACAACCAATACAATAGCACAACTTTTAGTGCTGTCACTACGACCAGACTCAAATTGGAAATGGATTCGGTCGACCGTTTTACCTCACCCATTCTTGAATGGAAAGTCTTTAAAACAGTCAATTCACCGGATGTTGCTCCCGTAGTCAATGCGGGAATTGACCGTGACGTTATGGCCGGCGGTAAGACCTACCTTTCAGCCAATATCAAGACGGTTGAGCCATTAAAAAATACAATGTGGAGTGCAACGGGTCCGGCCAGGGTTCAATTTTCAGATCCGGAAGCCCTGACGACAACCGCCAGCTTTACGGTTCCGGGAAATTATCTCCTCACTCTTTCAACGCAAGCAGGCACTGCAAAGGCTTCAGCATCCCTGAAGGCAAAGGTGGTCAACAAACCGATGGACAAGAGACTCGATGTGGTATATACCAAAAGGTACAAGATTGACAACCCGCTTTGGAACGACCGTGCGAAGGCACTGATCACAAAATGGATTCCATGGTGTGTAAGCCAAATCGAACGGACCGATCTTAAAATCGGTCAGGGGGGCCTTGACAACTTCATCGAAGCGGCAAAAGCACTGAGGGGTGAACCTCACGCAAAGCATGTCGGTTACGTATTCTCGAACGCATGGGTACACCAGACTGTTGAATCGATGTGCATTGCATTAATGGTCGATCCACAAGGTGACAAGGAAATAATTGCGGCACAGGAGAAGATGAAGCAAACGCTTGAAAAATGGATTCCCATCATCCTTGCCGCTCAGGAACCGGATGGATACCTTCAGACAGCCTATACCCTTCGCGATACGACACGCTGGAAGGAAAGGTGGACGCCACAAAGTCGCGGAAATCATGAAGGCTATACCGCCGGATATTTCATTGAATCGGCCATTAACCATTACACCCTCACAGAAGGGAAAGATAAACGGTTATACAATGCTGCAAAAAAACTGGCCGACTGTTGGGTAGCTAATATTGGTCCGGGCAAGAAATATTGGTACGATGGACACCAGGAAATGGAACAAGCACTGGTCCGATTTGGCCGTTTCGTCAATGATGTAGAAGGCAATGGAAAAGGAAACTCCTACATTGCACTGGCAAAATTCCTGCTCGACAACCGTAAAAATGGCAGCGAATACGACCAGAGCCATGTGCCGGTCCAGCAGCAGTATGAAGCCGTAGGTCATGCAGTCCGCGCAATGTACACCTATTCCGGGATGGCCGATGTGGCAGCTGAAACCGGCGACATCGATTATCAAAGTGCCGTGATGTCGCTTTGGGACAACATGGTCAACAAAAAATACTATGTCACCGGTGGAGTGGGCAGCGGGGAAACTTCAGAAGGATTTGGAGGTGACTATTCATTGCCCAATGATGCTTATTGTGAATCTTGTTCCAGCTGCGGGCTCATCTTTTTCCAGTATAAAATGAATCTTGCCTACCATGATGCAAAATATGCCGATTTGTATGAAGAAACGATGTACAATGCACTCCTGGGCTCCATTGATTATACCGGTACCAATTTTTGTTACACCAACGAACTTACCGGTTTTGAGCCACGCTATCCCTGGCATGTTTGTCCCTGTTGCGTTGGAAACATTCCGCGTACCCTGCTCATGGTGCCTACCTGGTCTTATGTCAAAAGCGATGATGGCATTTATGTAAACCTCTATATTGGGAGTACCATCAACATCGAAAAAGTTGCAGGAACCGACGTCGAGATGATCCAGAAAACGGATTATCCATGGAAAGGAGATGTTGCCATTACAGTCAATCCAAAACAAACCAGGCAATTCACTGTTTATGTCCGCGTTCCAAACCGCTCTACCAGTGAGCTGTACACTACCGTTCCAGAAGTGAAATCGCTCAAAACGCTTACGGTCAATGGCCGCCCCATACCGATGAAAGTTGAGCACGGTTACATTGCCATCAAGCGCGAATGGAAAAGAGGGGATAAAATTAATTTTCTGATTCCGATGGAGATCCAAAAGATCACTGCCGACAATAAAATTGAAGCCGACCGGGGCCGGTTAGCTTTACGCTATGGGCCTCTCATTTATAATGTAGAAAAAGCAGATCAGCCCAATATCGATCAGGCAATTGGAAACGCTCCCATGAAACTGGAATGGCGACCCGATCTTTTCAATGGTATCATGACCATTAAAGGTCAATGGGCCGACGGCTCTCCCCTTGTGGCTATTCCAAATTATATCCGAAGTAACCGTATCGACACAACGGCACAGTCGGACAAGACACCTTCATCCATTGTATGGATAAAAAAATAGTTTCCATATGAATTCTAATTAAAGCGCCCCGGAAATAAACTGCACTCCAAAAGTGTTGTGTCAGACTTTTGGAGTGCAGTTCATTTCCGGGTGCTTTTTTCATCCGAAAAATAATTTGATTAAATAGGTCGTATGGAACTCGCATGCCTGATGATCGTTGGTGTTTTGGTTTTCACTCATGCCCGTTTCATATAATAAAAGGTCAATACAATTTGTATCACCGATAAAAAGATGCTTATTAAAAAACTGTTTAAATTTTATTTGTGAATTCGATTATGCATTAACACCAAATATGCGATTAAGAACCTTATACATATTACAGGTTTCGCAGATTGCGGGTCGACCCCGCAATGACGTACGAGACCTACAATGACGATCGAGGGCCATACCTGGTCTAAGTTACGGCTTAGGCCTAAACTTGAACCAGGTATCCGCGTCGTTACGGCGCCATAACAACACCAACCGGGGGCCCACAATGAGAAACGTAATGTGTGCGGGAATGGGCAGTGAAAGCAATAGAAAAGCCTCCTGTATCCCATCTATTATTCTCCTTTAAGGGTAGTCATCTCCTTAAATTCCGGATAAATTCAGGAAGTATTCTTCCCCGGTACTCCGTTGCAGTTGGGTATCTGTTGGGTACATGCTGATCGGAGATACCGGGGAGAAAATACCCTGAAAATACCGGGATAATACCCGTTTCACCTGAATTATAGGAGAATAAAAGGTCAATAGTCTCTCTGTATTCGCCTGATTTACTCTTTGAGGCGGATGGCAACAATGTCTTTTGTAGAAGAGGTCTTGACTTTTAACCGGAGTGGGTATGAATCAGATTATTAGGTGAATTTAACATGCATGGTTTCAGGCAATTTAAGAAGACAGGGCAAAAGTCGACCTGTAGCATGTCTGATATGTGGCATGCCCTAAAGCACCTGGAATCGGAAGCTATTTGAATGGTCAACGGTGGTGTTAATCAGACGGAGTGAAACCGGACTAACACCATCGTAAATGTTAATGCAACTATGATATTTGCTGAGCGGATAAGAAAACAATCGAAAAGGACAACAAATAGTAAACTGCTTTTAAGAAAAGCATTTTCCCTTGTCTTGTTAACTGAACCTGATATATTCAGGTTCGTTACCACGGACGGTCAGATATCCAATCTCCTTCACAAATGCATTCTCCCTGTTTACAATATCCATGAATTCCTGAATG
>JAUZOX010000257.1 GCA_030706265.1 Bacteroidota bacterium
CCCGTAATTTCAAATGGACCTACTGGGGAAGCCGGACCAGTGATGGTTGTCAATCTGCATTTGCCTTGATGGCAAACCGGGAACCTGCATTTTATAAGGTGGCCTTGCAGAATACCCTTTTATTTCAAAAATGCACACACAACCATTTACTGTATGGAGGGCCCCATTATGTCAACCATGGCATCTTGCCCTGCGTCCATCATACGCTGGGGCACAGTAAAGCATTGGCAACTTTATTGGTGAAAGCGGATTCAATTCCCGATAATATTCTGGGACATAATTTAGTGTTGCCCCGTGAACAAGAATATGGAGTAAAGACTTTTGACGATATCCAAACCTGGCTGATTGCAAGGAAAGACTGGCGGGCGACCATTACGGGCTTTGACCAGGAATACACCATGAAGGGAGGCCATGCCACAGGAGGAGCCATGACCATGTTGTGGCATCCAAAGACAGGCCCCGTGATCGTTGCAAGCATGAACAATTACCAGCTTGTCGAAAGTTCAAATATGCAAAGGGATAAAGATCCTTTTTCTATGAGCCTTACGCCACGGTTTGAAATTGAAGTCAATAAAAACAGGTATTCCAATTCGAATGATTTAAAAGCAATCATCGATTACCAAAAGAACGACAATGAGTTGCGGTTTCAGACCCATTCGCAATTGGTGGATGAAAATCAAAATCCGGTTCCCGGCATGCCGGTGAGCTGTGAGATCAATTATGCCTTTACGGACGATGCCGTTGTAATCAGTGCAGCGTATCGATCGGCCAAACAAATGGACGGCCTCAAATATATACTGCCCATTGTGTCTTCAAATGAAGAGAAGGTAAAGGTGATTTCCAGATACCAACTGGAAATTGAGAAACCAAACGGAATTATCACGATCCAATCCAAAACGCCATTGAATATCAGGGAAAGTGTCAACGGAAGGATCTTCAATTTCGTTCCGGGGATGGAAGCCCTCCCTCTGGAGTTAAGCGGCAATCAAATTGAAATCCGTATCGGTGTGCGCCCGCTTTCTTAAAGCGTAAGCTATTTTTTATCTCCTAACCTCGTGATGTTGGCAGGTTAAACAGTTTGATGGCATTTTCAGTTGTGATCCGGCATACATCGGCATACGGAATATCTTTCAACTGTGAAATTTTTTGAGCGACCATGGAGATATAGGCACTCTCGTTTCGTTTTCCCCGATAGGGAACAGGTGTAAGATAGGGCGAATCCGTTTCGAGTACCAGATTAGATAAATCCATTGCCTGCACCACCTTATCCAATCCGGAATTTTTAAAGGTGACCACCCCTCCTATTCCAAAAAGATAACCCTTCTCCACCAGTTGGGTAGCTTGTTCGACATTACCTGAAAAGCAATGAAATACACCGGTAAGTGAATTATAATTTTGAAGGACACCCATGATTTCATCAAACGAATCACGCGAATGAATTACCACTGGAAGTTTCTTCGCCAATGCCCATTCGAGTTGAATTGCAAAGGCTTCTTCCTGTTGGTTAATAAATGTCTTGTCCCAATACAAGTCCATGCCTATTTCGCCAACCGCAACATAAGTTCCGTCAGGGGAATCGAACAACCGCTTCCGGATTATTTCAAGTTCGGTTTTATAGTTTTCCTTAACCGATGTTGGATGCAATCCCATCATAGGATGGCAAAGGCCGGGGTAACTTCCGCACAGTTCGTCCAGCGCTGAAAGTGATGTGCTGTCGATATTCGGACATAGAATATGTTGAACACCTGAACGAATTGCATTCTGAATGACCGTTTCACGATCATGGTCAAATTCTTCCAGGTAAAGATGGGCGTGTGTATCAATCAATATCATGCTGCAAAATTAATGAACTGGGAAATGTCATCCACACTTTAGCGGATTCATTATTCGCTATTTGTTACTTTTGCAGAAAGATTCCTTTTGAAAAGAGCATCCATGTGAATTCCATGCGACCGATTCAATACAAATTATTTATGCATGAATAAAATATTGATCATACGTTTTAGCTCTATCGGAGATATCGTATTGACAACGCCGGTAATCCGCTGTATCAAAAAACAGCTGCCGGATGCCGTTATTCACTACCTGACCAAAGAGAAATTCAGGGCGGTACTTGAGCAGAATCCCTATATCGATGAAATCTTCACGATCAATAAGGAAATCGACGAGGTAATGCTTGAGCTGATTCGGGAACGCTATGATTTTATCGTCGACCTGCACAATAATATACGCTCATGGCGGGTAAAGATGGTCCTGAAGAGTCCCTCGAAAGCTTTCAATAAACTCAACCTCCAAAAATGGCTGAAGGTAAATTTCAAAATCAATCTGCTGCCTGATTTGCATATTGTCGATCGTTATTTAGAAGCTGCAAAGCCTTTGGGCATTCAAAATGACGGCAAGGGGCTTGACTTTTTCCTTGATCCCGATAAGAGCGATACCCGGCTTTCACTTCCCGAACGTTTTCAGGATGGTTATGTGGCCATTGTGATCGGCGGACAGCATAAAACAAAGATGTATCCGGCCGATCAGCTCATCGAATTATGTAAAAATCTGAACGATCATGTTGTACTGCTTGGCGGTCCTGATGATAGTGAAAATGGAACCTTTATTGCAAAAGAAGCAGGTGATCACGTTCTTAATACCTGTGGTAACTATAGCCTGATGGAATCGGCCTGGTTACTGGCCGGCGCCTCACACATAGTAACAAATGATACCGGCTTAATGCATATTGCAGCGGCGCTGCGAAAAGATATCACTTCGATATGGGGAAATACCATTCCGGAATTTGGGATGTATCCCTATTTTCCAAAAGAATGCAAGGCAATCAACAATATGATGGAGGTAAAGCCTCTTTCGTGCAGGCCATGCAGTAAAATTGGCTTTAAGAAGTGTCCCAAAGGACATTTCAAGTGTATGAAGAATATAAAGCCCCAGGTTATATTAGAATCTATCCAATCGCACTGAATTTCATTTACTTTAGGCAAATAATCTGAATGAAATTTCCGGAATGGATTTTAAAGTGACACAAAAGGATTATTGTATTTTTCAAACCCAACACTGGTCTTTGGACCATGCCCCGGATAAATGACCGTATCATCAGGCAGGGTAAAGATCTTTTCTTTAATTGACCTGGAAAGCGTTTCAAAGTTCCCGGTCGGGAAATCGGTCCGGCCGATGCTTGCATAAAAAATCAAATCACCCGAAATCACAAAATGGCCCTCAGCATTGTAAAAACAAATGCTTCCATCGGCATGTCCGGGCGTATAGAGGATTTTTAATTCATCATCACCCAGTTTTATTGTGTCGTTGTCCTGCAATTCAAGTTCAGGATAAACGACATTATTCAGTTTTAAACCCAGAACTTCAGAAAAATTCAAGGCGTTTAAATAAAAATAATGAGAAGCAGGGTGTGCAGCCAACTTTATGCCCAGTTTAGCTGTTATATCATCGTTAGCTAAAATGTGATCGACATGAGCATGCGTGTTGGCGACCATAAGCGGATTCAATCCTTCAGTTTCAATATAATTCAGCAACCGGGAGACCTCATTTGCATTTCCACACGCCGGATCTATGATGATGCAATCTTTGTTTTCGGCATAAACGACATAGGTATTGACCTGGAAAGAATTGAAAACAAACGTTTTTACCTGTAGCATATGAAAATGATGTTTTTGAATGAATAGAATACAAAAATAGGTTTTTTCGGCCAAAAAAAATTAACTTAGCAACGTACATAAAAGGTACAAAAAGTAGTTGAAATGATAAGAAAAATTGATACCGGAATTAAGTCTTTTGTTTTGACTGCCATGTTAATAGGAGCAATGTTGATTTCTGTTTTGCCAAATGCATCCGCTCAGTTTTACAATGGATCACAACTGAATTTTGGCAAAAACAGGGTTCAATACAAGAACTTTATTTGGAATTATTATCGTTTTTCTAATTTCGACACTTATTTCTACCTCAATGGGGCCCCGCTGGCTGAACATTGTGAAAAATATGCACGCGAGCAATTGCGGAATTTGCAGTCAATGTTGCAGAACAATCTGGATGGTAAAATACAGTTTATCATATTCAACACCTTAACAGATTTAAAAGAAAGTAATCTGGGTCTGCTCTCAAATGAAAAATACAATATAGGGGGTATCACCCATATTTTGGGACGAAAAGTACTGCTTTATTTTGATGGTGATTATGCAAACTTCGACAAGCAAATCCGGGCCGGTATCGCAAAGGTCTTGCTGGATCAGTTGATGTATGGCGCTTCTGTCGGGACTCAGGTAAAAAACAATGCGCTCTCCAATTATCCCGAATGGTATGCCAATGGTTTGGTATCCTACCTGTCTGAAGAATGGAGCACTAAACTCGACAATTTTGTCAAGGATGCATTGATGACCAAAAAATTGCAGCATATTAACACGCTTAAAGAAACCGATGCGGTCTATGCCGGTCATTCGCTGTGGAAATATATCGGTGATAAATACGGAAAAAATGTGATTCCGGCCATTGTGTATGCATCACGCATGAGTAAAAAAATCCAGGGTGGATTTACGAATGAACTCGGCCTGAAGCTACGCCAATTAGAAAAACAATGGATTGAGGATCTCAGCAAACGATATAAAGCGGATGACGCAGGTAGGAATGATGTCCCCAAATCACTCATAATTTCTCATCCCAAGATCACCCGTACTTATGAACGGCTGAGACTAAGCCCCGACGGAACAAAGGCAGCTTATGTTACCAATGAATCAGGCAAGGCCATTATCTGGGTCTATGATAGC
>JAUZOX010000258.1 GCA_030706265.1 Bacteroidota bacterium
AATTCATACGTCACGTGGTCGATCAGGATGTACCAGCCTCCGCAACAGGCACATAACCTGAGATCAGGACCCAGAATCTGCCCCTTCGACTGATATCCCCCATTGTTTTCCTTATGGCAACCCACAAAACAAATCAGCATCAGTCCCAGCATCAGCGATAATCTGATATTCATAACCTTGTCCTTTCAAACTTTCTTTGTAAACAATCGATAGCCAGTTTTAACCTCAGCCCAGGCTCAACCACTGCCTGATTTCATCCAAACAAAATAAAACCAAAAAAGTGATCCGATTCTTCTATTCTTAAAACCAATTTACAATATATTTGCTTTTCATTGAAATGAATTATTTTTAAGGATCTGATATAATTATTTTCTTCTCTTTGCCGGAGCCCAAGGATCTAAAACCGGAAAACCAGCCTAAAACACTACGGTTAAACAGGTTCTATATCACCGGAATGAAAACAAAAGTAATCAATTCAGGCATCACAACAAATCAGCATGAATCGAACATGTTTAAAAAACAAAGATCATTTTTGCACGTTTCATGCGACCTATTTAATATAATCATTAACGCATGAAAAAATTTACACAGTTATTCACAGCAATTTCATTGATCCTGCTGAGTCTTAGCGCCTATGCGCAAGACAGCGGCAATGCATTATTGAAAGGATTTAACACCCCGCCCGAATCCGCGAAGCCCCGTGTCTGGTGGCATTGGATGAACGGCAACATCACCACAGACGGTATCGCCAAGGACCTCAAATGGATGAAACGGGTGGGCATCGGCGGTTTCCAGAACTTCGACGCGAACCTCTCCACCCCTCAGATCGTCCAGAAAAGGCTGGTCTACATGACCCCCGAATGGAAAGATGCTTTCCGGTTTACGGCTAAGCTGGCCGACTCCTTAAAACTTGAGATGGCCATTGCCGGTTCACCCGGATGGAGTGAAAGCGGCGGACCATGGGTCCCGGCCGAGGATGGCATGAAAAAGATTGTATGGACCGAAACCCCGGTGCAGGGAGGCATCCCCTTTTCCGGCAGTTTACCCAAACCCTCTTCAGCCTCGGGTACTTTTCAGAATCTATCCACCAATGCCCCTTTCGGAATAAACCATATTTTACCGGAGTATTATCACGACATCTCCGTCATCGCTTACCGCTTGCCCGAAACCGATATTTCACTCTCCAAATTAAAACCAACCGTGACATCGAGCGGTGGCAACTTCACCCTGGCACAACTCACCGATGGAGATGTCGCCAAATCCATCCTCCTGCCTTCGGATAAAACCAATGGATCTGCGTGGATTCAATTTGAATTCACTACCCCCCAGACCATCAAAGCCATTACGCTGGTCACCGGCTCACAAAACAGACACCTGGAAGTAAGCGACGATGGCACTAATTTCCGGAATGTCTGTGATCTTCCCATGGGAAGGGCTCCCGAACAGACTTTTACTATTCCGGTCACGACGGCCAAATATTTCAGGGTGGTCTTCAGGAATCCGACCCCACCAAAGTTGGGGACGGACGTTGCAGAAATCAATCTGCACACCGCCTTCCGCATCAACAATTTTGAAGAAAAGGCCGCCTTTGCCGCCATCCAAAATGCAAAGCCCCTTGCCACTCCCGCAACCACCGATGCAATCCCCATAGCAGATGTAGTTGATTTAACCGGTAAGATGAAAGAGGACGGCACACTGGACTGGACACCTACTGCCGGCAACTGGAATGTGATCCGTTTTGGTTATTCCCTGACCGGCCGTCCCAATCACCCCGCCTCACCCGAAGCCACCGGCCTGGAAGTGGACAAACTGAACCCCAAAGCCGTCAAGGCCTATTTTGAAAACTATCTCGACCAATACAAAAATGCTACCGGCGGATTAATGGGAAAGAATGGCGGCCTGCAATGCGTGATTACCGACAGCTGGGAAGCCGGTGTCCAAAACTGGACCAATGACATGATGCAGGAATTCGCCAGTCGTCGTGGTTACAGCATGTTGCCCTGGATGCCCGTACTGACCGGTCATATCGTAAAGAGTACGGAAGAAAGCGAACATTTCCTATGGGACTTCCGTGAGACCCTGAGCGATCTGGTAGCCGAATATCATTACGACCTGTTGACAAAATTATTGCACGAACGCGGCATGAAACGCTATTCCGAATCCCACGAAAGCGGCCGTGCTTTCATTGGAGACGGCATGGAAGTAAAACGCACTGCCGATATCCCCATGTCTGCATTGTGGACGCCCAAAAAGGGTGTTTACAACAACGATTACAAGGCCGATATCCGCGAATCTGCTTCTGTGGCCCATATCTATGGTCAGAACCTGGTGGCTGCCGAATCGATGACGGCATATGGCGACACCTGGGCCTTCTATCCCGAAAGGTTAAAACCGACAGCCGACCTGGAACTGGCCAGCGGACTGAATCGGTTTGTGATTCATACCTCCGTCCACCAGCCAACGGACGATAAGATCCCCGGTCTGGGCCTCGGACCTTACGGCCAGTGGTTTACCCGTCACGAGACCTGGGCGGAACTGGCCAAACCATGGACCACCTATCTGTCACGCAGTTGCTACATGCTGCAACAGGGCAAATTTGTTGCCGATGTCATTTACTACTATGGCGAAGACAACAACATCACCGCCCTTTTCAGATCCCAGTTGCCCGATGTGCCCGCCGGTTACAACTTTGATTTTGTCAATGCCGATGCATTGCTCAACATGCTTTCCGTATCCGACAACCAGATTGTCACCAAAAGTGGCATGCATTACAAGGTGTTGGCGCTTGATACCAACAGCATGCTGATGAGGCTGCCGGTAGCAAGGAAAATCAGCGACATGGTCAAGGCCGGGGCCATTGTCGTGGGGCCTAAGCCAACAGGATCACCAAGCTTAAGCGATGACAAGGCCGAGTTCGATGCCATCGTGAATGAACTCTGGGGCGAAAATAACACCGTGAAATCGGTGGGGAAAGGGAAAGTATACACCGGCCAAAGCATCAAAAACGTGCTGGAAGCTTTGAATATCAAGCCCGATTTCGAATACACCAGGCCGCAGGGCAACACCGAACTGCTTTATGTTCACCGTGAACTGCCTGATCAGGACATCTACTGGGTCAACAACCGTAATGACCGTGTAGAGAATGTGGAAGCCACCTTCAGGATCGCAGGCAGGAAAGTTGAAATATGGCATCCCGAAACGGGCAGGATAGAACCGGCCTCCTATTCCTTTGAAAACGGAGTGACCAAAGTCCCCTTACATCTCCAGCCCAGCGATGCGATATTTGTCGTGTTCAGGGATAAAGCCGTTAAGACCGCACTTACTGTGCCGCAACCCAAAGAAACCCAATTGATGACCGTTGAAGGAAGTTGGAATGTGCAGTTCCAGAAAGACCGCGGAGCCCCTGATAAGATCGTGCTCGACAAGCTGGCCTCCTGGTCAGACAATGCCAATGCCGGTGTGAAATATTTCTCTGGAACAGGCACCTACACTAAAAAGATCAATGCTGCTGCAGGCTGGTTTAAGAAAGGCAATCAGCTATGGCTCGATCTTGGTGATGTTAAGAACCTGGCAGAAGTCACGGTAAATGGCAAGTACCTGGGCATCATCTGGAAAAAACCCTTCAGGGTGAATGTCACCGGGGCGCTGAAACCCGGCGAAAACAACCTGACCGTCAATGTCACCGACCTTTGGGTAAACCGGCTGATTGGTGACATGCAGCCCGGCATCGATAAGAAATACACCTATACCACCATGGAATTCTACCAGGCCAATTCACCCCTGCTGCCCTCAGGACTAATCGGACCGGTCAACATCGTTTCAGAACGCTAAGGACACAAGATCCATTTGGCTATGCCAAATTATCAAAGTTTCGCATTAAATCCCCGTTGCACGTTCAAGCAGCCAGGGTTTAATGCGAAACTTTTTGTTTGCTATACGACATCTTCAGTCACTTCCAATTTTTTTAATTTTTTCACCACCGGTCATTCCTACAATTACATTCTTTTATTGAACAAAGCATGTATTACATCAATCATCAACAAAAGAATAAAACATCTATTATCATTATTATTTACAAGTATTTAGAATTCGTGCCAAACATTAAATATATTTCCCATAAAGCAAGTAATCACCGACTTATTGTATGAACCCCCCTCTTTTTTGGATGAACGAACAAAAAATGATGAATAAGATTCAAATTTGAATCACCTTTCATCGATATTGAACAAGATTCCGAAGACAAACAAAAAAGCCGCCTCTTTTTCAAGAAGCAGCTTTATGCGAAGGCCTGCATTCAACGGCCGGCTCAAATGGCTCCCAGAAACTCGCAGCTTCCGCGGTCCTTTGCAATCGGATCGACCCGGGAGGTCATCCTGCCGAATACGATTCCAAACATGCGCAAAACGGTCATGTCCTCTTTAAGATTGAAAGCATCCGGAATGGCAGCGGTAAGGGTTATGTCCCCCATCGCCTGTGCATCGACCGGAATCCACTCGCTTTCAATCTCCCTGCCCTTCCCGTAAAATTGGGGCGGGCCATATGCTAATTTAAAATCGCAGTATTCCGGACTGAAAACCATATCGCACACGACCCCAATGCTCAGGAAGAACTGAAAATGGGTGGCCGTGCCGGGTGGTTTTATCTGATCACAGGGTGTAAGGTTTGCCAGATTTACACTCACCGATTTACGATCCGGAGCAGTTTCAACCGTGTAGCTGCATTTCATGATGTCGCTGAAAGGTTTGTAGTAATAA
>JAUZOX010000259.1 GCA_030706265.1 Bacteroidota bacterium
ATCAAGGTGAATGCACAAAACAAAGATCTGGTCAATCTGGTCAATCCTTTGGTTGGATCGGATTCGGAGTACCCACTCTCAAATGGAAATACTTATCCGGCGATTGCAACTCCATGGGGAATGAATTTCTGGACACCACAGACCGGAAACATGGGCAATGGCTGGGGGTATACCTACAAGGCTTACAAGATTAAAGGTTTCAAAGAAACCCATCAGCCGAGCCCCTGGATCAATGATTATGGTGCTTTTTCTTTTATGCCTGAAACAGGTCGTGTTAAAATATTAGAAGGGGATAGGGCTTCATGGTATTCACATAAGGCGGAAATTTCAAAACCGCATTATTACAAAGTGTATCTGGCCGACTATGATGTTACAGTAGAAATAACACCTACCGAGCGGTCAGCCCAGTTTCGGTTTACTTTTCCCAAGTCAAATGAGTCTTCTATTCTCCTGGATGCGTTTAACAAGGGCTCTTATGTAAAAATCATTCCGGAGCAACGTAAGATTATAGGTTATTGCCGGAATAACAGTGGGGGAGTGCCTGCTAATTTTCATAATTACTTCGTGGCCTATTTTGATAAAGACTTTGAAACTGCATCAACTTTTAACGATTCAACATTACAGAAAAATACTTTGGAAGCTGAATCAAAACATGTTGGTGCCGTCGTAAAATTTAAAACACAAAGCGGTGAAGTGGTTCATGTTAAAGTTGCATCCTCTTTTATCAGTTACGAACAAGCCGAACTGAACCTAAAACGTGAAATCGGAAACGATACCTTTGATCAAACGAAGGCAAAGGCTCAGGCAGCATGGAACAAAGAACTTGGTAAGATTACAGTGGAAGGTGGAACCGATGCCCAAATGACCACTTTCTATACAGCATTGTATCGTGGTTTTCTTTTTCCCCGTAAATTCTACGAATTTGATAAAGACAACAAAGTCGTTCACTACAGTCCATACAATGGTCAGGTCCTTTCAGGCTACCTGTTTACCGATAATGGGTTCTGGGATACCTTCAGAGCTGTGTTTCCTTTCTTTACTTTGATGCAGCCTGAATTGAACAGTCATATCATGGAAGGGCTTGTAAATACCTATAAAGAGAGCGGCTGGTTACCAGAATGGGCAAGCCCCGGACACCGCGACTGCATGATAGGTTCAAATTCAGCTTCGATTATCGCGGATTCATACCTTAAAGGAATCCGGGGATACGATATCAATGCGCTTTATGAAGCACTCTTAAAGAACTCAAATAATGAAGGCCCTCTGAGTTCGGTTGGACGTTTAGGCGTTAAATATTACAATTCGATGGGATACATTCCATACAATGTTAATATTAATGAAAATGTGGCCCGGACATTGGAATACTGCTATGATGATTATTGCTTGTTGAAATTAGCAAAGAAGCTGAACAGGCCACAGAGTGAAATTGATACGTTCTCAAAACATGCTCTTAATTACCGTAATGTTTTTGATAAATCGACCAACTTTGCCAGGGGTAAAAATGCGGACGGAACATGGCAATCTCCTTTCGTTCCTGAAAAATGGGGCGATGCTTTTACCGAAGGTTGTTCATGGCATTATACCTGGGCTGTCTTTCATGATGTGCAGGGACTGATGAATCTGATGGGGGGAAAGGCCAAATTCACCGAGAAACTGGATTCCCTCTTTACGGCTCCTCCTAAATTTGATTATTCGTATTATGGCGTCCAGATTCATGAAATCACCGAAATGGCCATTGCCGGTATGGGACAGTATGCGCATGGTAATCAACCCATTCAACATGGTATCTATCTGTACGATTGGTCCGGAGAACCCTGGAAGGCACAAAAATGGGTCAGGGAAGTAATGAATAAGTTGTATACTCCTAATCCCGATGGTTTGTGCGGGGATGAAGACAATGGCCAAACCTCTATGTGGTATGTGTTTTCAGCCATCGGAATGTACTCAGTGTGTCCCGGAAGCGGTCAATATGCCCTGGGGGCTCCTTTGTTCAAAAAGGTGACCCTTAAACTTGAAAATGGAAAGACCTTTGTTATCAATGCGCCTTTAAATAATGCCTCAAATATATACATCCAGAAAGCGTCATTAAATGGGAAAGAATATACCAAAAACTATCTGACTCACGACGATATTTTGCGGGGAGGTAGCTTTAATTTACAGATGGGGCCAGTTCCAAATAAAAGCAGGGGTATCAGGAAAGAAGATTTCCCATATTCCTTATCAAATGAACTATAATGATCGGATGGCATTAGGGCAATACTTACATTTGTCCATTCGCTTTTCGATCTGGAGACCAAAAAAGAATTTAAAATTTCAGCCATCAAATAAAAATCATTTAACGACAACGTCAGACTGTGTGTTGGCCTTGTGGGTATACACACATACAGTTTGACGTTGGTGTCAACCAATATTTAATTGACACCCACCAGCCCTGGTATAGCGTTGATGGTTTTGTGCAGGGTGCTTAAACATTTAACTGTAATGGTTGATGATGAAGGCTATACAGCCTGGTAGCTACAAGGTTACTCCCGCATCAGGAAAAACATTATTAAAACATTTACATCTATTAATCTGGAATGCAATGCGCTGAAAAAGATCCACGCTTTTGCATTTTATACATGGAATAAATTGTATATGATTTTTCAATCTAATTTCTTTGAATATTGTTTAAAAAGGCCAACGTTCAGTAAATGAAAAAAGAGAATTTATCGACCAAACCTGGCCTATTGAGCTTGCTAAGGCCTTATTCATGGTTTATCGCTTTACTGGTAGTGCTCACGATTGTTAGCAATGGATTGAATCTGGTTGTGCCCAAGATTATTTCCCATGCCATCGACAGTTACTCGCGAGGCAACTTTTCCATTGAAAAGATCACTCTTGAATTTTTAATGGTTTCAATTTCCATTTTTATATTTACCTATTTACAGAGTATCGTACAAACCTACACTGCTGAAACGGTGGCAAAAAATTTACGCACCCGGCTGGCTGCAAAAATTTCTGTTCAGGACCATGCCTATATACAACGTGTTACACCTTCAAAACTTTTGACAAACTTAACTTCAGATGTGGATGCCGTCAAAATGTTTGTAGCCCAGGCAATTTCTTCAATCGTTTCATCGGCTTTTCTTATTATCGGTGCCTGTATTCTGCTGATGATGATAAACTGGCGGCTGGCTCTGGCTGCTCTTGCTGTATTACCGATAATAGGAATCGCTTTTTACGTAGTTATGAAAAAGGTACGAAAACTCTTTAAACGCTCACAGGAGGTAATCGACTGGCTTAATAAGGTTATCAACGAAAGTATTTTGGGGGCAGCCTTGATACGGTTATTGAACTCAAACCATTACGAGTATGAAAAATTCCTGGTAGCCAATATTGAAGCTCGTGAGGTGAGTCTAAGTATATTACGTCTTTTTGCGAGTCTGATTCCGGTAATTTCATTTGCGGCTAATTTATCGGTTTTGATAATTCTGGCACTGGGAGGGAAGTTTGTCATTGAAGGATCAATGAGTCTGGGAAATTTTATGGCATTTAACAGTTATCTGGCAATTCTTATTTTCCCCATCATTGTTATCGGATTTATGAGTAATGTGATTGCCCAGGCATCGGCATCGTATCAACGAGTCTGTGAAGTCTTGCTGATTGAAGACACAAAAGAAAAGGGCAGGGATAAAAGCGCTTTACAGGGTGGGGTCTCGGTTAAAAATGTTTTTGTTGAATATGCCGGGAAGGCAATATTGAAAGATGTGTCTTTTGAGGTGAAGCCGGGAAGCAGGACCGCCGTCATCGGTCCAACTGCAGCAGGCAAAACGCAGCTTCTTTATTTACTGACCGGATTGAATGAACCCTCGCGGGGTAGGGTGGAATATGATGATAAAAACATCACCGCTTTTGATGCAGCGCGTTTTCATGAGCAGGTCGGGCTGGTATTTCAGGATAGCATTATTTTCAATATGAGTTTGCGAGAAAACATTGCTTTCAGCAATAAGGCAGAAGAGGCTAATATTGCGAAAGCAATTAATACTGCCGAGTTAAGGGACTTTGTAGATGCCCTCCCTGAAAAATTGGATACAATTGTTTCAGAACGGGGTACGAGCCTTTCGGGAGGACAGAAACAACGTATCATGCTTGCAAGAGCACTTGCGCTGGATCCTAAAATCTTATTGCTCGATGATTTCACGGCCCGCCTGGATACAAGTACCGAGAAGAAAATTCTGAAGAATGTGCATGAAAATTATCCGGGGATAACGATAATCTCGGTAACTCAAAAAATCGAATCGATCGAGGATTATGATCAGATCATCCTTTTGATGGAAGGTGAAGTTCTGGCCGAAGGAACCCATTCATTGCTTCTTGAAAACTCACCTGAGTATGTACAAATTTACAACTCACAACGAAGTACAAACCAGTATGAATTACAAGCTCAATAAGCCCTTTAGCAAAGAACACAAGGGTGCCTTTGACAATGCTGTCAAACGATTATTGCCCCTTATGGATGGGGAACGAAAGAACATCATTATAGCAATTGCGGCAATAGTGATAACCTCCGGTTCTTCACTTCTTGCTCCGGCTATCATTGGGTACACGATAGATACTTTTATTAAAACCAAAAACTATGGTGGGGTTTTGACTTTTTCGGCAATCCTGGCCGTAGTTTATATGACTGGTTTGGCCACGGGCTATATTCAGACCTTGCGGATGGGAGGCGTAGGGCGCAGAGTCCTTTTTAAGCTGCGTAATGAAGTCTTTACAAA
>JAUZOX010000026.1 GCA_030706265.1 Bacteroidota bacterium
AACTGTGTAGCAAGGATACGGTCATAGGCAATAGGAGTGCCTCCTCTTTGTAAGTGGCCAAGGATGGTCTCACGCATGTCGTAAGGACAACCTGCCCGTTTGAGACTATCAACAAGCTGAATGGCAACACCACCCATACGAAGGTTTTCATATCCTATCTCGTCGGATTTCTTGACAACCATGTCGCCTTGTTTGTTCTTGGCACCTTCGGCAATAACGATCAGCGCATATCCTTTATCTTTATGATATCTTGATTCAATTTTTTCAATGACTTTATCGATCTCATATGGGATTTCAGGAATAAGGCAAACATCGGCCCCGCCTGCGATAGCTGCACTAAGCGCAATCCAACCTGCAAAACGGCCCATGACTTCCAGTACAAGTACACGATTGTGACTCATAGCTGTGGTCTTTAGTTTGTCTACAGATTCTGTTGCAATCTGAACAGCTGTTTGATATCCAAAAGTAAAGTCGGTAGAAGAAAGGTCATTATCAATGGTTTTGGGAACGCCGATGACATTTAATCCTTTTTCAAAAAGTGCCTGGGAAATGCGTTGCGAACCATCGCCACCAATATTAATTACGGCGTCAATTCCCATATACTGTAATTTACGGATCATCTCATCAGAACGATCTACTTCACTCCATGAGCCATCTTTGTTCTTGATAGGCCAGGCAAAAGGACCACCTTTATTAGTTGTACCGATAATTGTACCTCCCATGGCATGAATGTCTTGAACTGCCTTTTCATCCAAAACCATGATCTCAGTCGGCTCTTTCAAAACGCCATCGAATGCTTGAATACTTCCGATAACTTCCCAATCTTTTTCCTGTGAAGCCCTGTGAACTATAGCACGGATTACCGCGTTTAGTCCCGGACAATCCCCTCCACCTGTTAATACTAATACTCTCTTCATATTGTTTTTATGTAGCTTAAACTTTATTAGACTAGACAAATTAAGACCTTTTCTGGACTTTATTAAATTTTTTGCAAAAGTAATAAAAAAATATCCCTTTTTAATATAACAACAGCAAATGAGTATAATTTTAAACGATTTTAATTAAAATATTAATTTTAATATTTTTTTTGCATTCATTTCCGGTTATGCTGTTATAAATAAGGCCTGTTTTTTAAAATAAATTACTTTTTTTAAAAATCTGCCCCTCATTTTAGGTAGACGATTCTTAATTATTCATAACGGCTATGGTGCCTGAAAACAATTCGGGATAAAAAGGATCTTAGTATCGGGGGAATAGCAATGATAGAGAAGCTGGGTTGTTTTTGAGTGTTGGAACGAGTTTATTAACAATTCAGATTATCCATTTGTTTGTGTCTATTCAGGTGTATTAAATGATATTTTCAAAATATCCCTGAATCATTGACAATTGTTTTATAATTTTGTAGAATAAATATCAGACATATTATTTCTTTTACTTATTATAAAATATTTTTATGTCAAAACGAAAATGCATTGGCCTGGTAGCACACGACCAGATGAAAAAAGAGCTGTTGGAATGGGTGGAATATAATGCAGGATCCCTGATTCAACACGATATAGTTTGTACAGGGACAACCGGGAAATTGATTGAGCTGGTTTTTCGCCGTTACGTTTTAAAAAATCCGGGAGCCACATATAGCTTGAAACGGTTGAATTCAGGGCCGTTGGGTGGTGACCAGCAAATGGGGGCTATGATTGTTGAAAGAAAAGTAGATGCCCTGTTCTTTTTCTGGGATCCTATGATGCAACAGGCACATGATGTGGATGTGAAAGCATTGTTGCGGATCACGGTGTTATACAACATTCCCGTTGCTTCCAACCGATCCACTGCTGATTTTCTTATTTCTTCTCCACTCTTTCAGAAAGACTACAAACCCAAAATCAACGACTACAGCGATTATATCAACAGGATCGTTGATACCACTGTGCCTAAAGATTTGAGGTAGGTTTATCTGTTGCAAATAGGTTTAAATGAACAGTAATTGCAACGTTCTTTGTCCGTAGTTGCCATAAAAGGTAAAGCGGGATCATAGATTTGTCTGAGTAATTCGCTCAATATCTCTTCAAAAGAATGGTAGCTGTTTTCAGTTTGCCATGCCTTTTGATCGTCCAATGGCATCAAATAGCTGCCAAACTTGCGAAGGCTGATGATGCCCGGCTGTATATTTGCATAGGAGCCTTGTATCTTTTCAGGGTTCTTTTCGATCAGGAATTTATAAATCAATAATTGTAATGCCTTTGACTTACCCGGGTCCGTGATGAGATCTTCCGGGGTTTTAAGTTTAAGCTCTTTCCTTTCATCGACATTCCCCGACTTATAATCAATCAGACGCAATATTTCTCCCGTTTGGTCAATGCGATCGATTAAACCTTTGATTTTAACTTCACGTATTTCACCTTCGGCTCCCGAATCATCAAGCGGAAACTGGAAACTGAATTCTTTTTCCAACTCCCGAATATATAAGGGCTGTTTATTATCCTGAATAATTGTGAGTTCCTTCTTTAAATAATTGGTGATATAAAGCTGAGCCACATTTACGATAAGCAGATTCTTACCTTCATTATAGCTCCCCTTAAATGATTTATTTTCATTTAATACGCGGTGCATAACTTCCGGTACTTTTTTAATCATCGTCCTGAGATGTTCGGCGGTGATGAGTTCGTTGATATAGTCCTGATACAGAATATGCAGCACTTCATGAATGACCGATCCCATCACCGATGCATCCATTGTTTCTTCGATCTCATCAGGTTCTGATAATTTGAGGACAAAAGAAAAGTAAAACTGCAACGAACAGTTGACATATTTTGACAAGCTGGAATGAGAATATCCCGAAACAGCCAATTGATTGAGCTGTGAAATGACTTCGGATGATTTGGAAATGGTTATTCCTTCTGTGTCAGGCTTTTCTACAGGAGGTAAAGAAAGAATACCCATATCGATAACCGTATTGGGATTTGTCCTTTTCAACTCCTCCCTCAGCTGCAAAATAAAACGACTTTTATCGCCACCGCCGAGACTATCGGGTTCGGTATTATAAAACATCCATATATCACTCGTCCGTTGTAAAAGACGATAAAAATGATAAGCCATGACGGCGTCTTTGTCGGTATGGATGGGAATACCAAATTCGGTTTTTATGTTGTACGGAATAAAAGAATCATGTTTTCGGGAACCAGGTAAAAGGTCATCGTTAGCTCCCAGCAGTATCACCCTGTCGAAATCGAGGGTCCTTGTTTCGAGCATTCCCATTATCTGGATTCCTCTCAAGGGTTCACCATAAAACGGAATCTTTTCGAGACGCATCAATTGAAGAATAATTTGCCGGAGTGTCTCCACGTTATTCATCGCTTTATATTGAACATGCATCTTTTTCAGCCGATGCACCAGGCGGGCAAAAGCAAAGAAGTATTCATGTTCTATCGGGAGATCCTTTCGTACATGGTCTTCTTCGTTTTCTGAAATTTCCCTGGAATTGGAAAATGACTCCTTTAACAGCTCATTCAGTTGAATCAGATTTTCCAATGCACCCCATGCCGTCTGCCAGGATTTGCTGAGGACGAGATTCAAAACGATGCTCAACGGGGAAGCCAATGAGACCTCTTTTTTTGAAGCAGTAATCATTTCAGCAGACTGGAATGCCATTTTTGAATTCTGAAGCTTTATCATCAATGCATTCGTCGCTCCATAGCCACCTGCTAGTCTTGCAATATAGGGATGCATGAGCAGACGTATAATATCTTTTGTAAAAAACTGTGGCGTTGCTTTCCCGGAAGACACTTGTGCAGAGGTGGCGTGGATACTGAAAATGGCATCGATCAGACTGAAGAGGGGGGTATAAGTAAGCGAAAAGCCCATGGTGACATTGAACTCTCCGCATGCTTCGGGAATCGCATTCAAAACGGGTAATAACATTGACTCATCAGCCAGCACAAGTGCGGTTCCGGTAAGATCTTTGTTTTCTTTAAACAGTTCGGAGATCAGACGTCCTGCTTCTTTCGCCTGACTCACTTTATTGGGAACACCCCGGATTGTGATTCGTTTGGCGTTCTGTTTAAAATAATCGCCTTTCCAGTGGTATTCTCCTCCGGTGGATCGTTTCATGTAATAACGAAGGAACCGGCCAGCTTCGTGAATGGGATTGTCAACATAATAGCCGTCGGCATCCCATAACATTTCTGCTTTTCCATTGCGCTCGAGTTTGGTGGTGATTTTCTCTTCCGCTTTTGTCAATGCATTGAAACCTGTAAAATATATTTTGTCGTAGGGGAGTGCATCCATCCATTCGGTTTCGTCTGCAAGCTTTCGATAGGCCATGCCTTGCCATGCCAGATTCCCTTTTTTTAATGTATCGCGTAAACCATTGTAATAAACCAGCATGGATGAAAAAAATGAAAGATAACTTTTTTCAAATTCCGTAAGTGGCTCACCGGTAGGATTCCAAAGTTCGAGTGCCTTATCGTCACTCAAATAGGAATACAATTGATTTGCATCGGCCAGATAAAGATCGATTTCATTAAAGTCGCCCAATAACATTTGTCCCCATTGCATGAATTTTTCAAAGGGCTGGGCATTGTCGCCTTCTATCTTGGCGTGAACAGCATGGAGCTCAAACAGAAGGGTAAGCGTATCGGCAAGGGTATATCCCGAATATTTAACGATAAAGTCTTCAATGGTCAGCATCTCGGGTAGCCATACCGGTTTGTCTATCAGTCGGGCAAGATATTTTTTGAGATAAAGGGCCGCACGCCTGTTGGGAGATACGATGCAGACCTTATCAAGATGGTCTTGGTGTTTTGAAAAAAGATAGGTTGCAGTTTGTTCCAGGAAACCTTCCATTGGTTGTTTGTCTTTAAGAGTCGACGTGATTGAAATTAAAATAGGGACGTTGATTATTCATTGCTCTTTAACACTTTTTCGGCAGCTTTGAGTTCTTCAATCTTGCCGACATCGGTCCAATAGTCTTCGTTATGCCTGAAAGCCTTGACAGGCCAACCGGCTGACAGACGAAGATAGACATCGATCATGGAAAACTTTCCGGTTTCAGTTATCAGATTCAACAATTCATAATTGATGACCTGTATTCCACTGAAAGCAAGGGGCTGCAACTTTTCAGGATCACTTTCCGCAAGTGGCAATTTCAATTCACCGGTTGAATTATTGCGCCATCCCCGCAGGAGATCATCGTCATCAAACAGAAGTACCCTTGATGATTTCCGGTTCCTGACTGCCAATGTCGCCAGTGCCTGATGGTGCTGATGATAATTATAGAAAGCCAGAAGATCGATGTTTGACAGGATATCGACATTGTGGATGAGTATGGGCTGACCAACCTGAAAAAATTTACAGGCCTTTTTTAAACCGCCTCCTGTATCAAGCAATAAATTACTTTCGTCCGATATGGTAATGTCTGCACCAAAACCATTGTTGTCATTGAGATACTGAATTACCTGGGATGCAAAATGATGAACGTTGACGACGATATGATCAAAGCCGGCATCTCGCAATCGGATTATGTTCCGCTGTAAGAGTGTCTGGCCATTAATTTCGACCAGTGCTTTAGGTTTATCATTGGTAAGTGGCCTTAGGCGGGTACCAAGTCCCGCGGCAAAAAGCATTGCATTCATAATGTTACATTAAGGGGGGAGGGTTAAAACTACATAAGCCCTTCTTCTCCAAAAGTAATAAATCGGGGCATGTGAAAACAGGTTATGGTATGTTATTTTATAACCTAACCCCATCTGCATATTAGGTTTTAATGCGGGTGTGAATTCAATATTGGGCTAATCAAGGTCTAAATTTCTTCTGTTAGCTTTCTTTATTGCCCTTAACTTTTTGTGTTCGAGCCTGCGCAACTGAGAGGCATAGGTTGGCATTGTTGGCTTCCGTATGGTGATCGGCTGCAGCGCATCTTCAAGAAGCGCAAAGAACCTTTCGATGGCAATCTCCTTGTTTTTCAGCTGAGTGCGCTCACTCTGAGAGACAATGAGCAGTTCTCCGGCATTATTGATCCTGGATTTTAATTTATGAACGACGATTTCCTTTTCTTCGTCCGACAGCAACTGAGAGTTGAAGACATTAAACCTCAATTCAATTTTCGTGCTGACTTTATTTACATTCTGTCCTCCCGGGCCACTGCTTTTTGAGGCACTGATGGTAAATTCGTTTTCAAAATTGCGTTCTCTTAAAGGTACTTTAGTCATAGAAGGAATAAAAAATAAAGTTACATTAATTTTTAAACTTAAAGGTTTATAAAATCAATGTAACTTTAGATATAGATTTAACCGAATATTGGATTTCTGATATTCAGCAAATAAGAGCGGCTATTTTTGAGCAATCAATCGCTCCAGAAGCATTTGGGTCGCTTTAATGCCTTCATCTTCAGTCAGGCGGGTTCCCTCATATTCAATGTCGATATAGCCTTTATAGCCGGAATCTTTTACAATTTTAATCATCCTGGCATAATCAATCTTGGTTTCGTTACCCTGGGCATCAAAATCATATGATTTTCCACTGACCCCTTTTGCAAAAGGCATCATGTCTTGGGTGCCCTGGTAGCGATCATATTCATAGAAATTACCAAAATCGGGTAATGTTCCACAATTGGGTTTGTTGACTGCTTTGATGACCTCCGACAACCATTTCCCATTTGAAGAATAACCACCGTGGTTTTCTACGATTACGTTGATTTTATCCTTTGCGGCATAATCACATAATTTCGATAAACCATCAATGGCAGCCTTTTTAACCTGTTCCATCGTGCCCTGTCCCTGAACATTGACGCGGATAGAATGACAGCCTAAAAACTTAGCTGCTTTCACCCATTTATGGTGGTTTTCAACAGTTTTGTTGCGAACAGCTTCCGAAGTATCAGCGAGAGGTCCTTCACCATCAATCATGATGAGCAGACTTTTTACCCCGTATTTCTTGCATTCATTTTTGAGGTTTTGCAGATAGGTTTGATCGTCCCCTTTCCCTTTGAAAAAAGTACTGACATACTCTACGGCATCGAGATTGTATTTGGTTTTTGCAATCTTGGGAAAGTCAAGATTTGTAATCTCCCCATTATTAAGGGCCCTATGCAACGACCATTCAGCCAGAGATAACTTTAACGGTTTCTGCCCTGATGCAATTGAACCTGATACTACCATGAAGAACAGAATGATATATGTTTTTAGCCTTAACATCTCTATAGTTTTTTGATTTTGATATTCTTAAACCAAACATCATTACCATGGTCCTGGAGACCGATTAAACCTTCATGAGCGACATTGATAAAGTCGGCCCAATCCTTGAACTTACTATCGCTAACCATTTTTTTCCATGCATCGGTCCACAGATGATATTCCACTACATTTGCACCATTCTGGTTATATACAACCGTTCCCTGGTAACAGGTAATAGTGACTTTGTTCCACTGGCCTGCGGGTTTGGTGTTCTGAGGCTTAGCCGGGATTAAATCATACAGTGAACCTGCTTTCCGATTTCCATCTTTACCCAATTTGGCATCAGGGTGCCTGTCGTTGTCCAGAATCTGCATTTCAGGAGAAGAATAGTAAATGGGTTGTCCGGGCTTTTCCTGGGCCAGAATAAAGATGCCACTGTTGCCTCCTTCCGATATTTTCCAATCCAATTTTAATTCGAAATCTTTGAACTTTTCATCGGTAACGATGTCTCCACCGCCTCCGGCTTCTCCGTTACCGGATCCAATGCAATGAAGCAATCCGTCTTTCACTTCCCACCCTTTTTCGGGGAAAGTTTTCAAATTATATCCATGCCAGTCATTTGTCGTTTTCCCGTCGAACAGGAGGACGAACCCTTCTTTCTTTTCCTTGGCGGTGAGTGTATTATTCGTGGTTCCTTTGGTTGCTACGGTTGTCTTCTTTGCAGGAACGGCTGCTTTTTTAACTGATGGTTTAGCATTTTGTCCAAAAGCAATCAGGCAAAAACAAACCAATAATGAGGTTAAGATTACTTGTAATTTTTTCATTTCTAAAAAGTTTTTTATTGAGAGATAGAAATTTTTCGATACGATAAATTTTTATAAAACAATCTGTTAGGGCATTGCAGGTAAAGTCCAGGGGGCTCTGTAGGTATGCTTTATCAATTCACTGGCATACTGGGTAGCAGAAACAGGATTGGTATATTCTCTGGCAAAGGTGGGATGACCGTCTTTGATGTTGAATTTGTCCAATGTGCAAACCTTGATTTGTTCGGAGTCGCTTATATTGGTAAAACGCATATTTTCTCCATCCCAAAGCAACTCTTTATTCAAGCTTTGCAGCCGAACTGCCATAACACCCATTACGACCATTTCATTAAACGGACCGGCTTCGCTAAAAGGAGAAGCTGTTTCGATACGGCTTTCAGGACTTTCCTTGCATGCACGTACCCAATCCATCTCATGACTGATTGTGATTTGACGACTGGTGGGTTCTACCGTCGGAACTCTGCCTGACAATAACCAGGGGTCTCTTCCGTAGCACCCGCAGATCAATTTGTCTTTCGTACCGTGGAATATGACACCGCCACCATTGTTATTCATGTCTTTTCCTTCGGGCCAACCTTGAGGCTTCATGGGCTGTAGACCACCATCAAACCAGGTGACTTCAACCTGGGGAAGCTTGAATTTAGTAGACCGCTCGGTCTTGCGTTCGGGGAAAATCATTCTGACCATTTGTGCATTGGGTGCACAATCCGTCAATAATAGGGTGGAACTACCCTGAGCCTTGATGGGATATTTGAGTTTCAGTCCCTTGAAGACAGGATGAAGGATATGGCAAGCCATATCGCCTAATGCTCCGGTACCGAAATCCCACCATCCGCGCCAGTTCCAGGGTGTATATATCTGATTATATGGCCGCATCGGTGCAGGTCCTAAAAACAAATCCCAGTCCAGCGTCTCAGGCACCCAATCCCCACGATCCGGACGGTTTAAACCCTGAGGCCAGATTGGCCTGTCTGTAAAGGCTTCTACTTTTGTGACCTCACCAATCTCATTGTTCCATAACCATGCACATGTTTTTCTAATTCCATCTCCTGAGCTTCCCTGGTTTCCCATTTGGGTTGCTACTTTATATTTTGCGGCCAGATTGGTCAATAGGCGGGATTCATATACCGAATGGGTAAGGGGCTTCTGCACGTATACATGCTTGCCCATCGTAATAGCCGTTGCGGCAATGATGCAATGGGTGTGATCGGGTGTGGCTACGATGACCGCATCGATGTCTTTGCCCATCTCATCATACATTTTCCTCCAATCCTTGTATTGTTTTGCCTGCGGGTTATCTTTAAAAACCTGCGCCGCATATTTCCAGTCCACATCGCAAAGTGCCACGATGTTTTCCGTCTCTCTTACGGCTTTTAAATTGGCATTTCCCATACCACCGATACCCACTACGGCGATATTCAGTTTGTCACTTGGAGCCTTGTGTCCAAATCCGGCCATGACATGGCCTGGGACAATCGTAAAACCGGCCGCTACCACTCCTGCACTTGTCAGAAATTCCCGGCGGGTAACCCCGTCTTTTGTAGATAATTTATTCATAATCAATTGTAAATTAATAAAATAAAACAATAAAGAGTATAATATAAATTAGGCCTAATATAAAAATTATTTGTTAATAATAATAATGGAAAATATGATTAATTTTTTTAATAAAAATTATTTAATAATATAGTTTATTGATAAAAATTAAGAATGAAGAATAAAAAGCCAGTTAGTGTATGCTTCTGATTTAAGAAATGACCATAATTGTTATTAATTGTGACAAGATTATTCCTGCTATAATTGATTAGGTGATGATGGGTTTAAAGTCACCGAAATATTTCCAGGTGGGTGCTGATTCTATATTTTGTTGTCTTAAAAGTTTGTTCCGGTCTCACATCAGTTGGAAAAGTCGGGGTCAGAGGCATCCATGTTTTAATCGATAAAGGAAAAAACTAACCGGTGCAACTTTTCCGACTGATCGCTGTTTTTAAAGAAAAATGCCGCCTGCCCTAAAAAAGGTGTCGGCCAATCCACTTCAATCGATATTCCTTCAACCGATTCAAAGTTTTCATTAAACTGTGTTATATTTGTAAAGTGATTGGGAGAAGGGATCTATTTTAAGAAAATCAGAGGAAAATTATATCCCTCTCGAAACATGCTCCAAAACTTACCCTACACAGTAGGTAAGAAGGATAATTGAAAAAAAATTGATACATAGTTGAAGAATACTTTATAGATACTCTAAGGGTATCCATAAAGTATCCATTAAGTATCCATAAAGTATCCATAAAGTATCCTTTAAACCTAAATTTTACCACCTTTTTACCCTCAATTTCGGATACTTTTTAAACTTGCTTTTTTCCACCTTCATGATTGCATCGGTCGGGGAAATAATTGGAACCAAAAGTATAATCAGGATAGCTCAAAAAATATGCCAGTCAGAAATACAGTTGCAGTTTGCAGATGGCGCAAAGGGCTCAAAAGCAACTGCATATCAGATTGTTAACTGCCTAGTACAAGCACATAATTCAAACATCTTCAATGACTTTGGTCACAGGAGAGCCTTGCTTTTGTAGAATTTTCCCATACTGCTTCCGGACTTTTTGGGGATGGCCTGAAAATGGAAGTTTCTTCTGCTATCGATTAAAACAACGATATCGCTTCCACTGACTTTTCTGACTTATCCCCTGTTGTAAAGGTGCGCGGGAAATATTTTCCTGAAGAAGGGATGCCAGATGGGAGACAAGCACATATCAACTTTGCCAACTGATTCATGGTGAGGGCAGGGAGTAAAATTGAACGCACTGAAATTGACTTATTAAATATTTTTAATTAGTATCCATGAATATAAAAAAATAATAAATTTGCAGTGGTTCTTTTAATGGTACAAGCAGCAATTAATCCAGGGTCTTATCTTTCTTCTTATGCAAGACACTCAATTGTTCAGTTCGATCTTCAAATACCATTTTGATTCGTTGTATAATTATGGGATAAAGATAACCAACGACAGTGAAGTAGTAAAAGATTGCATACAGGAGCTTTTCTTTAGGATATGGAAAAATAATATTGATCTGGCTCGGGTTCAATACCTTAAATCGTATCTTTTTACCGGATTAAGACGACAGATACTCAATATCCTCGAGCTAAAATATTATCAGGTCGATAAAATCAAACTGGAAGATCACTTTCTGATCGAATTTTCGCCTGAAGATTATTTCATCCAACAACAGTTTGAAGATACCCAAAGAAAGAATGTCATACAGGCACTGAACAAACTGTCTAACAAACAGCGGGAGGCGATTTACCTGCGCTATTTCGAAGAATTGGAATATACAGAAATAGCAAAGGTGATGAATGTCAATCTCCAATCGGCCAAGAACACGGTTTCCAGAGGCCTTGATGCATTACGCGAACTATTGGCACTGTTCCTATTCTTTACGTTTCTTGAAGAATCACTTACATAAAAAATAAACAGAAAATATTGAGTACTAAATGAAGGTATTCCTGTCTTAATATCTAAACAGGACAATACCATCTGATGGAAACAAAAAATTACGCTACCGTTGATTTTATTTTAAACGAATCTTTTCAACGATATGTACTCAACAATAATCAGGAAGATGCAAAATACTGGGCTGATTGGTTAATCGAAAACCCAGATGCTGCCGATGCTTTTCAGGAAGCCCGGTCGCTCGTCTCGTTTATCGCATCCCGGAAAGTCTTACCCAGGCATAGTTCGATAAGAGATGAGGTGTTCGGAAAATTAATTTCCCAAATCGAAACAGAAAATAAGGAAGAGCGGGTTAGACCCAAAAGCCGATTTATTTCTCCCATTTGGTACGCTGCAGCCTCGATCATCGTCATTGTCGCTCTCTTATTCTTTTTTAATATTCCCAATCTCTTGTACACCGGTTCAGGAACCAGTGAAAATTTGCAAATCATTGTACCTAAAGGTCAACGCAGCCAGGTGTTATTACCCGATGGAACCAAAGTGTGGCTCAATTCGGGGACTGTCTTAAAATATCCTTCCAGCTTTTTGAGACAACGACGCGAAGTCTATTTAGAGGGAGAGGCTTTTTTCAACGTAGCACATCGCTACAATTTACCCTTTCTGGTTCATATCAAGGATCATTTGACGATCAAGGTGCTTGGTACCCAGTTTAACGTCAAATGTTATAACGAAGATCGGACGGTCGAAACGACCCTGATAAAGGGGGCGGTCTTGTTTTCGCAAAGAGATAATGACAACAAGGTATTAAAAGAAGTCCATTTGAATCCAAAAGAGATGGTCAGCTATGATAAATACAAGCAAAACATGACCGTCATCCCCTTAGATGTTCCGGCTGCTTCAACATCAACATCAACGGCAACATCAACATCAATGGCAACTTTAAAGGCAAAGGCTGATGAAAATACAGAAGCTGAAGAAATGAATGACCAAATCACGGCCTTGATCTCGTGGAAAGATGATGCATTGGAATTTCAGGACGAGACCTTCGAGGATATTTCCATTAAAATGGAACGATGGTTTGGGATCCCCATCACGATAAAAGACGACAATTTAAAACAGGTGCGCTTTACCGGAAAGTTTGTCAATAAAGAAACCATCTATCAGATTCTCGATATCATCAACCGATCCGAGCCCATTCAATATACCCGAAACAATCAAGAGATCATCATCTCTCGGCCAAAACATAAATAATCCATTGTAATCTTTTAAAGCCCAATGCCTATGCTAAATGAAAGAATCAAATGACAAACGATTTTAAAGAAAATCGGGTAATGTTGGCGCATCACCCGATCAAAAAAGAGAATTAAATTTTCGCTGATGATATGGTCAAACAAAACTATCAGCTCGTTAGTTAATTATCAATTACAAATTTATGGAAAAAAAGCACTTACTCCACTCATGTAATGGTTGGGCATTCAAAAAATTATGGAGAATTATGAAAATAACTTTACTCTTAATGTTTATTGGAATATTCACCGTCTCTGCAAAGGTTTTTTCGCAAGAGAGTCCAATATCTGTCAAAATACAAAACGGATCCCTTACCGATTTATTCAAGGCGATTGAACAGAAAACGGAATACCGGATTTTTTATAAAACCAAGTTGGTTGAGAACGCGAAAGGGATAGACGTAAACTACACGCGCATGCCGGTCTCTGACATTCTCAATCATCTTCTTTCTGAAAGGGGATTATCTTACGACCTGATCGATAAAGTGATCGTGATCACTCCTTCAACAGAAGTGAAAGAACAACAACAACAAAAGAAAACCATCGTGACCGGAAAGGTTACAGACGACACCGGAGCACCGATGCCCGGAGTATCGGTCTCGATTAAAGGCACCAGCAAAGCGGTGATCACCAATGAAAATGGGATTTATTCCATTACCACCAATGAGAACGAAAAGGTATTGGTCTTTTCTTTTATCGGGATGAAGAGGCATGAAATTGCCATTGAGGGGCGGAACGTGATCAATGTGGCATTAGAGAATGCAGCTTCAAAGCTCGATGAGGTAGTCGTCATTGGTTATGGTACAACCAAGAAAAAAGATTTGACCGGCTCAGTCGGACAGTTTGCGATGTCGGATCTGCAACAAGCCCCGGTTAGTTCTATCGATGAATCATTAGCCGGCCGGGTTGCCGGTGTGATGGTTAGTTCATCAGATGGAAAGCCGGGATCACCGGTAAATATTGTAATCCGTGGTGCGAATTCCATTACACAGGATAACTCACCTTTATATGTCGTGGATGGTTTCCCGATCGAAGGATTCAACCTGAGTTTGTTTAATCCTCAGGATATCGAATCCATTGATGTGTTGAAAGATGCATCGTCTACCGCCATCTATGGAGCCCGGGGCGCCAACGGGGTGATCATGATCACCACCAAAAAGGGTAAAAACGCAGAACCCAAGATTACTTTTACGACGACGCAAAGCTTTAACCAGAATTTAAAGACCATGAAACTGATGAATGCCTATCAGTTTCTGCAGGAACAGTTAGAGCGTTACCCTTTAATAGGAACGAGTGCTTCACCATCTCCCACCTATACCTTTTTAACGGTACCCGGTAAAACGTTGAATGATTATAAAAACTATCCGACGACAGACTGGCAGTCTCCCTTTTTCCAGACCGGAAACCTTCAAAACTATACCCTGGCATTACGGGGAGGAAACCAGCAAACGGTCTATTCTGTTTCGGGTTCGGCGGATAAGCAGGTTGGAACCATTATCAATACCAGTTTTGCAAGGTATGAGGGCCGCGTCAATTTAGATCAAACGTTAAACAAAAAAATGAAAGTTGGCATTAATGCCAACTATGCATACATGCTTCAAGCCGGCAACAGTGTATCGGCCTCTTTAAACAGCGGATCGACTAACATATTGTACAGCGTTTGGGGGTATAATCCCTTGTCACAGTTTACCGATAATCAGCCTTTGGATCCAACCACCAACACCTCCAATGATTATAAGTTTAATCCCGTGTTGAATCAAAAGAATCTGGTACGCAATGTGAAGACCAATAATTTAAACTTAAATGCCTATTTAAACTATTCAATTACCCCGGAACTCGTATTAAAGGTGACCGGGATCATCAATAACAGCACTGTAAACAATGAAAACTTCAATAATTCAAACACTTATTATGGAAGTCCGTTAACCAATGCAGGAAAAACCAACGGCGTAAATGGATCCATTTCAACCGCCAAGGTCAATAACTGGGCCAACGAAAACACATTGACCTGGACCAAGACCTTTAATAAGGTTCACAATTTGAGTGTATTGGGTGGTTTTACAGAGCAGGGTAATACTTCCAGCACT